>NZ_JBEOZE010000012.1:0-230332 GCF_040297465.1 Streptomyces sp. NPDC001787 | reverse complement strand
GACCTCGTACGCCTCTACGCGCGTGCCTGCGCCGAGCGCGACGAGCAGCCGCCGGTGGAGCGGGAGCTGGCGCTGTCGCGGCTGCTGGACTTCTACCTCGCCACGGCGGCCGAGGTGTACGCGCTGGAGCATCCCGGCGACCGGCTGGTCGACCATCTGGAGCCCACGGATCACGGCGGCCTGGTCTTCGACGGCCGGTCCACGGCGATCGACTGGCTGTACTCGGAGGCGGCCGGTCTGCTCGCCTCGGTCCGGCAGTCCGCGGGCCCGTCGTTGCGGCGCGCCGTGGACACCCTGTGGGTCACCCAGGATCTGGCGGACTCGGGCGCCACGTCCGGGCAGTACGAGGCGGTCGCCACGGCCCTGTGGGAGGAAGCGGCGCGGCGCGGCGACGCGAGGGCCGAGGGGCGGGCCGCGCTGGTGGTGGCCAGGACCCGGATGAACGCGGGCAGGTTCGAGCAGGCGGACGACGCGGCGGCCCGCGCGCTCCTGATGGCGGAGAGCTGCGGGGACGCCCTGACAGCCTGCTGGTCGCAGAACAGCCAGGGAACGATGGCTCTCTACCGGAACCACCATGAGCAGGCCGAACGTCATCTGACGGCTGCGCTGGCGGGTTTCCGGGCCGTCGACGACCGGCCCGGAGAGGCGAGCGCCCTGTGCAATCTGTCCCGTGTCCGGCTCGCCGTCGGGGAGGTCTCCTCGGCCCTGACGCTCGCGGAGCAGGGGATGGCCGTCTATGACGACCTCGGCATGTCCCTTCGTGGCGCCAACGCCCGCTACTCGCTCGGACTCGCGCTCACGGCCGCCCAGCGGTTCGACGAGGCGATCGCATCGTTCCGCGAGGCCCATCTGAGGTTCACCGACAGCCGCCAGCGTCTCTGGGAGGGCATGACCCTGTTCAGGATCGCCGAGGCCGAACTCTGCGCGCAGCGCCCGTCACCGGCGCTGGATCTGGCCGAGCAGGCCCTGGCCGTGCTGGTCGGCATCGGCGGCGACTGGCGGAGGGGCAACGTACTGACGGTCCTGGGGCGCGCGCTCCAGGCCGTGGGACAGGTGGACCGCGCGCGGGCGTGCTGGCAGGAGGCCCTGGACATCTTCGAGGAACTCGGTTCCCCCGAAGCCCGGCAGGTGCGCGAACTGGTCGAGGGCCGGGCGTCCGCCCCCGTACCGAACACCGCGTAGCGGCACCGGACACCGTCCGCCGCCGGCCTGGCGCGGGCGCCCGGTGCCGACGCCGTCGGCCGAGGAGACCCGCTGGTACGAGCGGGTCCCGCTGGTACGAGCGGGTCCCGCTGGTACGAGCGGGACCGTACCGCGACGGCGCCGGTGAGGGGTGGCGTCCGGTCACTCCTGGCCGGAGCAGGGGTCGCAGCAGTCGCGGGCGCGTTCGACGCAGATCGTGACGCTGTCGGCGTTGTCCGTGGGGTCGGGGTCCTTCTCGCGGGCCGTGGCCGTGGCGGTGTTGGTGATCTGGCCCGAGGCGGTCGCCTTGGCCCGCAGCACGAGCGTGGCGGTGGCGCCGACGGCCAGGTCACCCACCGTCCACTGTCCGGTCACCGGGTCGTAGGTGCCGGGTGAGGGCCTGGCGGACAGGAAGGTGAGATCGTCGTGCAGTTCATCGGTGACGGTGACTCCGGTGGCCCGGTTCGGGCCGGTGTTCCGGACGGCGATCCGGTAGGTGACGGTCTGTCCCTCGGTGACCGTGGTCGCGTCGGCCGCTTTGGCCACCGTCAGATCGGCGGCCGGATTGACCTCCGTGACCGCCTCGTTGGACGTGGCGGTCAGCGGTTCGGGAGTCGGCCCGAGGCGGTTCTCGTAGGCAGCGGTGGCGCTGTTGACGACCCGCCGGCCTCCCGCGGCCAGGCCGATGGTGACGCGGTACTCCACCGTGGTGCCGCCGGGCAGGGTCTCGGTGCTGGGCAGACTGCCGGCCTGGCCGCCCGAGGCGCCGTTGCCCAGGTGGAAGACCACCCTGTTGCCCCGGGCGTCGAAGTACGCCTGGTCATCACCGCTCCGGTCGCTCTTCGGCCCGGTGTTGGGACCGTCGACGACACGCAGGGATCCGGGCAGGTACGTCGTACCGGCGGGGATGACGTCGGTCAGGACGAGGGCTTCGGCCGGGCCTCCGCCTTCGTTCCTGGCCGTGACGCGGTAGGTGACGACGTCCCCCACCTCCAGCGGCCCCACGGGGATGGCGGTCTTGGTGAGCACCACGTGGGGAGCGGTGCCGAAGAAGACTCCGTCCAGGAAGTTCCCGATCCCCTGGTTGCCGCCGGCGGCGGAGATGGAGCGGAACGCGAACCGGGTCATGGTCTGGCCTGCCGGGACGATGTACGTGCCCGTGTAGTGGCCCCAGGCATTGTTGCCGTCGGTGAAACGTCGCTGCTCGACCGCGGAGCCCGGTGTGCCGATGTCCAGTGCCATGGTGTCCCGGCCCTGGCGTCCGCGGTGGTACAGCCTCCAGTACAGCTTCGACCCGGGTGTGGTCGGCAGATCCTGGTAGAGCGTGGCAACCTGGCGCGCGTTCAGCTCGGCGAACTGGGAGCCGTGCACGGCCGGCACCCCGTTGAAACCGGAACGCCACAGCTCGATCATGTGATCGGTCGAGGTGGTACGCCATCCCGGTACGCGCTTGGCTGCCTGCGTCTGCGACGAGTCCGGAAGGATCTCGTAGTCGGTGACGACGGGCTCTTCGAAGCTTCCGTTGACCAGTGCGACCCGGAGCGGTGCGGACGGAGGTGTAGTCACGTGTCCCCTTTGGTTCTGCGAGGTCCGGCATGTCCCGCCGGCCGGACCAGGAGGGCGGGCCCCGGCGGAGCTGTGGCCCCCGAGAGCACAACGCAATCCCGCGGATACGGGAAGCGCCTCCTCATCGGTCCTCGCCAAACCCGCCCGGCCGGTTTACCGGGCACATCCGCCAGGAGTGACCGCGCCGTTCCCGCACCGGCGGCCGTCCGCACATCACCCGGAACTCACGGGGCTCAGCTCTCCCTGCAGCCACCCCTTGAACGGCCGAAAAGAACGCCGCTGCCACGCTCACTCACCTCGTGTGAGGGTGATCCGATGCGCAACGGGTTGACTGCCGGGGGAATCCCCGGATGCCGGCGCCTCGGGAGCACCGGGTGTTCCGCCCCAGCGCCCTTCGCCGACTGCCGTCGCGCCTCGCCCGCCAGGCCGTCCTGTGACAGGTGCTTCACCGCCATGTCCCGACTGTGTGCCATCGGCCGTTCGGCCGAAATTCGCTGGTTAGCTGGCACGGACGCCGAGGGAGGCGTCGTAACGACCGGACGGAAATGAGAACAGACATGGGCAGACGGTACGGGCGCACGGTGTCGCGCAGGCAGATGATCAGACTGGCCGGGACAGGTCTGGGGCTGGTCGCTCTCGGGACCGGGGCCGTGGCGTGCGAGTCCGGGGAGCGGCCGGAAGCGCCGGGTGGCGGTCCGGCGCCGGGCGCGGACAAGAAAGGCGGAGGGTCCACGACACCACCGCCGGGTACCGCACCCGAACCTCTGTGGAAGTCGGCTGCCGCGAACACCGATCTGGCCGGGATGGACGCACTCGCGGTGGTCGGCGACACGGTCCTGGTGTCGGGAGATCCGCTGGTCGGAAGGGACATGGCACGCGGCACGGAGAAGTGGTCCCGCGCCGGTGTCACCACCCCCGGCGCCAGACTCATCGTCGGCGGCGGGACGCTCTATCTGGCCAGCGCCGAGTACGACGGCGACGTAGTGGGGCTGGATCCGGCCACGGGCAAGGAGACCTGGCGGAGCCGGCTGGGCAAGAAGTACCAACTGCCGCGCCCGATCGCGGCCGACGAGCGCCACGTGTATGTCCTCGCCGGCATTCTGGAGAAGGACTTCACGACGCCGAACAATGTGATCGCGGCGATCGACACCACGTCCGGCAAGGTCGTCTGGCGTGAGCAGCGTGACGCGGGGACCGAGGAGCACGGGATCACCGCCGCGTCCGTCGACGGACACCTGATCTATACGGACTACCGCGAGAATGTGACCGTCCGTGACACGGCGACCGGCCGACAGGTGTGGACGAAGAAGATCAGCGAGTCCAACCGCCGCCGCTTCGCCGTGCACAGGGACCTGGTGATCGTGGCGGACGGAGGGCGGCTGCGGGCACTCGAACTGGCCGGAGGCAAGGACCGCTGGTCGCTCAGGACCGAAGAGTTCAGCAAGTTCTACGACCCGCAGATCCTGGACGGGGTGCTCTACGCCGCCGACAGCGCGCGTGGCATGTGGGCGGTGGATCCCGGTACGGGCAGAGCGATCTGGCACAACGAGGATCTGCTGGAGTCGGCGACGCAGGCACGGCAGTTCGCCAAGGTCAAGGGAACCCTCTACGGCGCGACCGAGTTCGACAAGGACGGCGGCGTGCACGCTTTCGACACGGCGACCGGGAAGCTGCGCTGGACCTACAACGACGGCACCGGCGACATCCAGCAGTGGTATGTGGTGGCCGCGGGCAGCCGGCTGGCCGTGATGCACGGAAAGCGGCTCTACGCGCTGCCCGCGGTGTGATCGTCGTACCCACGTCCGGTTCCATGCGCCGGGTTCCACACGCCTGCGCCCGAACCGTGTGACGCCGCATTCCGTGGTGGGCGAACTCCGGTTTCCGGTCCCCGAGTTCGCCCACCGGCTCATGGAGCCTTTGCCTTCGGCATGGTGTAGATGCACTCCTCGATCCGCTCGATGAGATCATCCTCGAATCGAAAATACACCACGGCGTGGACCTCTTCGAATGACCCGCCTACCATATTCAGATGAAGCACGTGCTGCTGGAACACCTCGTTCGAACTGTGGAATCGGCGGATGACGTCGTACTGCAGCGACTTGACATCAGCGGCAAAGACCTTGAACTGCTCCAGGCTCTCACCGATCCCCTGCGCTCCGTTGCCGTCGTTCTGCCAAACGGTCGCCCGGTCCGTACACAACGCCCGGGCGCGGGAAAAATCACACGTCTCCAGGCATTGCAGAAAGAGATTCACTTTCGCATTCAGATCCTGCCGCACATCGATCCCTCATTCCTTCTGCGGAGACGGAGTGTGATCGATCGAGCCAATGGCGGGTGGGCGACGACAAGTTCCGACGTCCACGCCGTACGCGGTCATAACTCGAACCACTGTCGACGACCCTGCCCATGCGGTCAAGCTCATTCTGTCGATGCAATCGATCGCGCGGTGCGATGCATTCATCCGGAGCCGCAGGATTCGAGCGTCGGTGATTGCCCCGTGGGCGCCGGTGACCAGGGGCCGAACGGCCCGATGTGGACCGGCACCTGCGCCGGCAGCACGCACTCACCCCGCGCGCCGGTTCCCTCCCCCTCCCTCGCGTCCATGGAATATCGCCTGCCGATGTCTCCCAGGGAGGTACGGTGACCGGTCGAGTCATCTACGCGTCGTTCGAATTCCAGTTTCCCTTGGGTGGAATTCGTGTGCTGAACCAGCAGGTCTCGCTGTTGCGGGCCGCCGGCGTCGAAGCATTCCGCTGGACACCCACGCCGGGATTCCGCTACACGTGGTTCGACGACGACGTACCGACGCTGTCCGGCATGACCCTGGATCTCGGACACGAGGACGTCCTCGTGCTGCACGAGGTCAGCGTGCTCCCGAACCACGACCCGGCGCCCGGCGGCCACAAGGTCATCTACTCGCAGGGGCACTACCTCAACTTCCTGACCTGCCCCGCCCCCGGCCCGTACCCGGGCTGGTCGGAGCGGCCCGCTCTGTGGGCGATCTCGCGGGCGGGCGTCGACATGCTCCGCCGCGCCCTGCCCGGGTTCGAACCGCATCTGGTGCCGAACGTCGTCGACACCGAACTGTTCCGGCCGGCATCGACCGGGCGGGTCCGGCGCATCGCCTGGATGTCCCGCAAACGTCCCATCGAATCCACGCTGCTCCGCCGCCTGCTCCACGCCGACCCGCGGTCCACCGGGGTCGATCTGTACGACATCCACGCGGTTCCCCACGAGGAAGTCGCTCGCGTGATGTCGAAGACGGCTGTGTTCATCGCGCTGGCGGCTCCCGAGGGAGAGGGCTTCGGCCTGCCCCCGGCCGAGGCGATGGCCAGCGGCTGCCTGGTGACCGGCTATGCCGGTGGCGGTGGTTCGGAGCTGTTCGACTCGCCGTCCGCCTGGCGCGTACCGGAGCTCGAAACGGCCCAGTTGGCGGACAAGGCCCTGGAACTGCTCGACCTGCCCGGCCAGGATCGCGTACGGCGGGCGGGCCGCCGGTGGGTGGCCGACCGCTACACCGCCCAGGCCGCCACCGAGGCGCTGATCGAGGGCGTCCGCCAAGCACGCGCCCTGCCCGGTGGCTCGGCTTCGGCCACCCATCCGACCGCCTGGATGGAGGAACTGCTGAGCCGCTTCCCCGTGCCGCCGGAGACGAACACGCAGGTGGAACGGTCCGCCACCGGGCAGTGACGAACCTCCCGATGAGGATCCGGGTCCGGTGCCGCCGGGGCTTGACCGCGTCGGCCCCGAGACGGCGCCGCCGGAGCGGAGAGAAGTACCGGCCGGGCGGCCGACCGATCGTGGACGGTTCCGGCTGTCGACGGTCCCGGTCCGGCGACAGCCGGTGGCCTCTGTGCGACATCATCTGGCCCGGCCGCGTCTCGCCGCCGGCACACAACCTTTCTAGGGTCGTGCCATGCCTATGAACTTCCTGCACCGCAGGCTCTGCAGCTCTCCTGGATGGGCCGCCGGGGTGGCCGAGCGCATGCCCGGGATACTGGCCGACGTCGACCTCGGGGACGACGTCCTGGAGATCGGGCCCGGCTTCGGTGCAACCACCAGGGCCTTACTTCCCCGCACGACGAGGCTGACCGCCGTGGAGATCGACGAGGCGTCGGTGGCCCTGCTGCGCGCCGAGTTCGCCGACCGGGTCGAGATCGTCCATGGCAGCGGCGCCCGACTCCCCTTCCCCGATGGCCGGTTCTCCGCCGTCGTCTGCTTCACCATGCTGCACCATGTGCCCTCCGCCGACCTGCAGGACGCTCTGTTCGCCGAAGCCCACCGGGTACTGCGGCCGGGTGGGGTGTTCCGCGGGGTGGACAGCCTGCCCAGCCTGGGATTCCGGCTGCTGCACATCGGCGACACCATGGTGGTGCTCGATCCGGCGACCTTGCCCGGACGTCTGAGCCGGGCCGGTTTCGAAGGCGTCGAGTCACAGCACGAGCCGGGCCGGCAGATCCGTTTCCTGGCCCGCCGGGCCTGATATCGCGCCGCCTTCCTCCTCGTACGGGATCAGGACGTCGGCGGCGCGGGTCCCGTACCGGTTCAGCTCTGCTGGTGACCGGTGCGGGCTTCGGCGGTCTCCTTCAACTCGCGCAGCCACCCTTCAAGGCCCTCGCGGAGGATCCTGGTGGCGGTGGGCACGTCCGCCTCGACCTGCTCTCCGGTGTGGGTCTCCTCGGTGCGCACGAGGACACCGCCCTTCACCTCGGTGAAGTTCCACACGTGGACGCCGTCGATGTGCAGCCCCTCGGCAGTGGCGGGCCCGGTCCAGCGTATGCAGGAGTTGCGCCTGAGCTGCTCGACGGTCGAGGTGATGTCCAGACTCGTGGCGGGGGTCGAGGGATTGGGGGGTATCGGGGTCGTCCACCGGAACGCCGAGCCCTTCCGGAAGGGGCCGTGGTCGAGGCGCTCCGCGGTCTTGACCGGGGTTTGCCAGGACGGCCAGCGCTCCACATCGGTCTGGAGCCGCCATACGGCGCTCAGCGGAGCCCGGATCACGGTCTCGGCCCTGGACCGGACAAGGGCCTTGGGGTCGACGCCCTCGCCTCGGCAGGCGAGGGACGTGCCGGGATGAGGCGTGGCTCCGGCGGGCACGGCGGCACCGAGGGCACCGGCGACGACGAGCGGGACGGCGAACAGTGCGGCGCGGACGCCGGTGCGGCGGATCCTGGACATGGGGTTCTCCTTGTCAGTTCCTGGGTGAGCGTGGCGCGTTACGCGTGGGTGTCCGGTGGGGCGCCGCGCGTCGGGCGGGCTTCGGCCCGTCCGGCAGACACGTCGCCGGTCGCGGCCGGCCCCGCCGAAGCGAGCTAGAGGGGCGCGCGTTCGTTATAAGTTGTAACGCGACACGAGGTGAGCGGTCAATAGCTTTCGTGACACCTTCTAACGAACCCTGGAAGACGCGTCCGCCCGCACAGGGAGGGCCGGGCGGCCATCGAGTGGTACGACCACCCATCCGGGCGGAACCGGAACCCGGGACGCCCGCCTGACCAGCACCCCTGCCGCACACGTCACCGCGAGGGCCCCTCCGGCGCACGGAGGGCTCTCGAATTGGTCTAGTCCTCATTTGGTCCAGACCATTGACACGCACATGATCACGGGGCTATTCCGTAGGGCAACACCAGCGCGTCATACATCAGTTGACGCCCCCTCACATCTTGGATGGCCATGAGACGTATGCGTTCCCTCCGTGCCGCTCTCACCGCGGCGGCCACCGCGGTGGCCGCCTTGGGCCTGACCGCGGTCTCGGGTGCCCCGGCCCAGGCCGCGACCCCGCTCCCCGCCCATGTCTTCGCCCCCTACTTCGAGTCATGGACGGGCGAGAGCCCCGCCGCCCTCAGCGCGCAGTCCGGGGCCAAGCACCTGACGATGGCCTTTCTCCAGACGGCGACGAAGGGGTCCTGCACCGCGTACTGGAACGGCGACACCTCGCTGCCCATCGCCTCGGCATCCTTCGGCGCCGACATCAAGACGATCCAGGGGCGCGGCGGGGACGTCATCCCGTCCTTCGGCGGCTACACGGCGGACACCACCGGAACCGAGATCGCCGACAGCTGTTCGGACGTCGACCAGGTCGCCGCCGTCTACCAGAAGGTCGTCACGACCTACGACATCCCCCGGCTCGACATGGACATCGAGGTCGACGCGCTGGAGAACACCGCCGGTATGGACCGGCGGAACAAGGCGATCAAGAAGGTCCAGGACTGGGCCGCCGCCTCCGGGCGCAAGCTGGAGATCTCGTACACCCTGCCGACCACGACCCGGGGCCTGGCGCCCAGCGGTCTCGCCGTACTCAAGAACGCGGTGGCCAACGGCGCCCGGATCGATGTCGTCAACCTCATGACGTTCGACTACTACGACAACGCCGTCCATGACATGGCCCAGGACACCAAGACCGCCGCCCAGGGGCTGTACGACCAGCTCGCCAAGCTCTACCCGGGCAAGACCCCGGCCCAGCTCTGGGGCATGATCGGCGTCACCGAGATGCCCGGTGTCGACGACTTCGGCCCGGCCGAGACCTTCACCCTCGCCAACGCCGGGCAGGTGTACGACTGGGCGGTCTCCAAGGGAATCAACATGCTCTCCTTCTGGGCGCTCCAGCGTGACAACGGAAGCTGCCCCGGCGGTGCCGCCGCGGACAACTGCTCCGGCATCGAGCAGAACACCTGGGACTTCTCCCGCATCTTCGCTCCCTTCACCAGCGGCAACACCGCGCCGAGCGACGACTTCTCGCTGACGGCGGCCCCGGCCGCCGCGACGGTCACGGCCGGCAGTTCCGTCAGCACCACGGTGAGGACCGCCGTGACCGCGGGCAGCGCCCAGACCGTGAACCTGACGGTCAGCGGTGCGCCGGCCGGGGTCACCGCCTCGCTCAGCCCCGCCTCGGTGACGGCCGGAGGGACCGCGACGCTCACCCTCACCACGACCACGGCGGCCGTCAACGGCACCTACGCCATAGCGGTCAACGGCGCGAGCCCCTCGGCCGCGCACTCGGCGACGTACTCCCTGACCGTCACCGGCGGCAACGGCAACCAGTGCACGGCCGCGCCCTGGGCCCCGGGCACCGTCTACACCGGCAACCAGCAGGTGTCGCACAACGGCCACAGCTGGAAGGCCAAGTGGTGGACGACGGGCGAGGAGCCCGGCACCACCGGGGAGTGGGGCGTCTGGCAGGACCTCGGCGCCTGCTGAGCACTCCGCCGGGCCGGGCCGGGCGACCCCGGCCCGGCCCGGCGGGATCGTGCCGCATCCGGCACGGCGTGATCACCGGCACCTCCCGCCCGGCCCGCGACGCCTCCGGGCGGGTGGCACCCTGCCGGACAGGCCCTACGCCACGGTGATCGCCTGCACCGGGCAGACGCGGGCCGCCTCGCCCGCCAGAGGGTCGACGGTGTCGCCGCCCTCCGAACCCGGCAGCAGCTCGCCGTAGCCGTCGTCGTCCTGCGTGAACAGGTTCGGGGCGGTCAGCGCGCACTGTCCCGCGCCGATGCAGACATCCGTGTCGATACTGATCCGCGTCATGACTGGATCCTTTCCGCAGAGAGCCGTGTCACCAGGCCACGGGCAGTTCAAGCATGCCCTGGATCGTGTCGCCCGGCTTGAACGGGATGTCGTCGGCGGGCACCGCGAGCCGCAGTCCCGGCAGCCGGGCGAAGAGGGAGCGCAGCGCGATCTCGATCTCGGCCCGCGCCAGGTTCTGACCGAGGCACTGATGGACACCGAAGCCGAAGGCGACGTGGTGGCGCGCCGCGCGGCCGAGGTCGAGCTCGTCCGGTGCGGGGTAGGCGGCGGCGTCGCGGTTGGCCGTCGACGCGGACATGACGACGCCTTCGCCGGCCCTGATCGTCACCCCGCCGATCTCGATGTCCTCGGTCGCCACCCGGGCCAGCGTGTCCGCGATCGACAGGAAGCGCAGCAACTCCTCCACCGCGGACGGCATCAGCTCCTCCTCGCCGCGCAACCGCGCGAGCTGATCGGGGTGCTGGAGCAGGGTGAAGGTGCCCAGCGAGATCATGTTCGCGGTCGTCTCGTGGCCCGCGACGAGCAGGATCTGCGCGAGCCGGACCAGCTGGTCGCGGCCGACCGCCCCGGTGCCGAGCGGTCCGGCGATCAGCTCGTCGAGCAGTCCTTCACCCCTGACGGCCTGTTTGTGCTCGATGAGCCCGCGGAAGTACTCGTCGAGGTCGTCCCGCGCCGCCTGGACATCGACGGCCCCGGGCCCGCGCAGTAACTTCCGCGAACGGGATTCGAAGAAGTCGTGGTCGGAGTACGGGACACCGAGCAGCGCACAGATCACCATCGAGGGAACGGGCAGCGCGAACGCGTTCACCAGATCGACGGGTGGTCCCTGCGCGATCATCCTGTCCAGCAGCCGGTCCACGGTCTCCTGGATCCGGGGCCGCAGGGTCTCGGTCCGCTTGAGGGTGAAGCTCGGTACCAGCATCCGGCGTTGCGTGCGGTGTTCCGGGTCGTCGACTCCGAGGAGTTCGACGCGGCGCGAGGCGATCTTCGCCAACCGCTCGGTGGGGATGGGGAACGCGGGGTTCTCCCGGTCGGCGGACAGCCGCGGGTCGGCCAGGAGTGCTCGGGCCTCGGCATGCCCGGTGACCAGCCAGACGGTCCGGCCGTCGAAGAGTGTGGCGGACGACAGCGGTCGTTGCTCCGCGCCGGGGGGCGGCCGGTATCCCGTCGGCGGGTGGTACGGGCAGGTGCGGTCCTGGGGGAAGGCGATGGTGCCGGTCCGAACGCCGGTGCCGGTGTCGGTGTCTGCCATGACGAGCCTCGCAAGAGCAGAAGGGAAGAAGTCCTACCGATCACTCCCTACTAGATGCCTCAGTCACCTATTTGGTCTATGCATTGTTCGGCCAACTCGCGTCCGCCCCGGGGCGTGACCGCCTGTGCGGCTCATGCCCGACGCCGTCTCCGGAGCTCCGCGGCCGGCCCGCCCCGCGACCGCGGCGGGGGCGGGCCGTGTTACGCATCGGACGGCTCACGGCTTCCTTGCCCCGGTACGGGGCAGCCTCGTCGCCCCCGCGGCGGCGAGCAGGCAGAAGCCGAGCACCCACCAGAAGGTGTCGGCGAAGGCCGAGGAGATGTCCTGGCCCCGGGCGGCCAGCCGGCTCTCCAGGACCACCGCGAGGGCGGCGGTCCCGACCGAACCGCCCACCGTGTTGAGCAGGTTGAGCGCCCCGGACGCGCGAGGGAGATGCTCGGGTTCGATGCGGCTGTAGACGATGTTCATCACGGGCGCGCCGACCATGGCCATCCCGATGCCCCGGACCGCGAGCGACGCGGCGATCACCAGGTCCGGAAGATCGTGGTTGAGCCGGGTGAACGGGACCGTCCCCGCGAGGATCAGCACGATGCCGGTGACCACCAGGGTCCGCGGCGCGACCTTGCTGATGGTGCGGGTCACCAGCACGGAACCGGCCGCCGCGCCCAGCCCCTGGGGGGCGAGCAGCAGCCCGGCCTCCCACGCCGTCAGTCCGCGGGCCGTCTGGAAGTACAGCGGCAGCAGGAACATCGTGCCGAACACCGACGCGCCCAGTACGAGCAGCGCGAGGGCGGCGGCGCCGAAGGGCGGCCGGGTGAACAGCCGGGGGTCGACCAGTGGCGTACCGCGGGTCCGCAGCCCGTGCACGGTGAATCCGGCCAGCATCGCCAGCCCCGCCGTCACACCGACCGCGGCCGGAAGCGTACGGCCGTGGGCGACTTCGGTCAGTCCGTACACCAGCACGGCGAGGCCGGGCGAGAGCAGCGCCGCCCCCCGCAGGTCGAACGCGGTCCGCCGTGTGGACGGCGGGACCGCGGGCACATAGCGGCGGGCGAGCACCGCCGCGACCGCGCCGATCGGCAGATTGACCAGGAACAGCCACGGCCAGGGCGCCACGCTGAGGATGGAGCCGCCGGCCAGCGGGCCGAACACCGGGGACAGCAGCGGGACGACCGCGACGACGCTGATCACCCGTCCGGTGCGGTGGGGCCCCGCGACGCGGGCCAGCAGTGCCTGGCCGGTCGCGGGCAGCAGCCCGCCGCCGAGTCCCTGGATGACCCGGAACACGATCAGGCTGGTCACCGACCAGGCCATCGCGCACAGCACCGAGCCGAGCAGGAACACTCCCACGGCGGCGAGCCATGTCCGCCTGCCCCCGAACCGGTCGGCCAGCCAGCCGGACGCGGGCACGGCGGCGACGACGGCCAGCAGATAGGCGGTGGTGACCCACTGGATCTCGGCGACGGAAGCGCCGAACTCCTCGGTCAGGCTGTCGATGCCGACGCTGACGATCGTGGCGTCCAGGGTCGCCATGAAGGTGCCGAGCACCAGGATGAACGCGATCCGCAGCAGCTGTCCGTCCACCCGTTCGGCCGACGGCGCGGACTTCCCCTCCTGCGGTGCGGCGTTCGCGCTCATCGGCCCTCCATAAGGTCGAGCACGTCGTTGTCGAGGTGGGTGTCCAGGGTGCGGAGCAGGCCGAGCAGTTCCCCTGCGAGCCCGTCGATGTCCACCCCGGCCCGGTGGGCCAGCACGCCCGTCCAGCCGTCCCCGTCCGGCATGACCGTCAGGGTCACCGGGTGGTGGGTGGATTCACGGAAGCGGGTTCCGACGACGGTGAGCCCGGGGGCGGGTTCACGCAGCCGGTCCGGGTCGACCGGGTAGTTCTCGAACACCACCAGGCTGTCGAACAGCCTGCGCCGCCCGGTCAGCCGTTCCAGGTCGGACAGGGCGGCATGGTGGTGCTCGACCAGCGCCCGCTGCCCGCTCTGGAGACCGGCGAGCGTGTCGGCGAGGGTGCCTTCGAGCCGTGCCCGGACGGGCACGGTGTTGGCCAGCAGCCCGATGATCTCCTCGACGCCCTCCAGCTCCGGAGGACGGCAGGCGACCATGGCGCCGAAGCAGACGTCCGTGAGGCCGGAGCGCCGGGCGAGCAGCACCGCCCACGCGCCCTGCACAAGGGTGTTCCGGGTGAGCCCGCGGCGCGCGGCGAGGCGCGTGAGGCGGTCCACCAGGCCCGCGTCGAACTCGATGAGCTCCGGTTCCTGCCAGGCCGGACCGGGTTCGCCGCCGCCCAGGTAGTCGCCCTCGGGCAGACCGTCCAGTTCCGCCGCCCAGGCGCCGAGGTCCGGTTCGTGGTCGGCGCACCAGCTCAGGTAGTCCGCGAACGGTACGGGTTCGGGCAGATCCGGGGCCCCGCCGCGGACCCTCGCCGTGTACAGGGCGAAGAGTTCGGTGAGGATGCGCGGGGCCGACCAGCCGTCGGAGAGCACATGATGGCTGGTCATGACCAGGTCGGCGCGCCCGGGGCCGCACCGGATCACGGTCAGGCGCAGGAGCGGGCCGCGGGCGAGGTCGAACGGTTCGGCCAGGTCGGCGGCCAGGACCTCCTCGGCCGGTCCGTCGGCCACGCGGAAGTCCGGCCGGGGCGACACCGGGATCACCGCCAGGTCGGCGGGGAAGGCGGCTCCCAGGTTCGGGTGCCGGACCAGCAGATCGGCGCCGGCGCCCCGCAGGGCCTCGATGTCGAGCGCTCCTGCGAGGGAGAACGTCGACTGCACGGTGTACGGGTCGGGGCGCTCGGTGCGCGAGTGCCGCAGCATCACCTCCTGGAGCGGGGTGAGCGGTTGCATCCCGGCGACCGGGCTGTCGGGGTCGAGCGCCCCGATCTCCGGCGCGGCGGCGGTGCGCAGGAGCGCGGCCCGCAGGGCCTCGGCCAGTTCCTCGATCTCGGCGGCGGTGAACAACGCGGCCGGCCAGGTGATCCGGACGCCGAGCATGTCCTCGCGCACCAGGGCGTTGACCATCAGGCCGTACGGGAGCGGCATGGTGTCGGACCCGTCGGAGCCGAGCGGTCCGGCGTCCGGGGGCGCCTGCCACGGTGTCTCCTGGGCCGGGGCACCGGGATACTGGCCGAGATAGTTCCAGGCCACCTCCGGTTCCACGGGGTCCAGCAGGCCCGCGGAGGTGAGGATGCCGTGTCCGAGGCCGTCGCCCTGGGCACGCAGCCTCTCCCTGACCGCCTTCACGTCGTCGTCCGCGTCGAGCCGGACGGGGTGAACGGCGGTGAACCATCCGACGGTCTGGGAGAGGTCGACCTGGCGCGGCCGGCCGTGGCTCTCCAGGGCGACCAGCAGTTCGGGGGTTCCGCGCCAGTCCCGTACCGCCTGGGCGAGCGCCGTGAGCAGCACGGCGTCCGGGGTGGTGCGGTAGGCGGTGGGCAGTGTGGTGATCAGGGCACGGGTCGATTCGGTGTCGAGCCGGATCTCGTGGTGCGACGCGGTGGCCACGGTGTCCCGGGCCGGGTCGAGCGGGCGGGTGAGTGCCGGGGTGGCCGTCATCCGCCGCCAGTGCGGCAGTTCGGCGCGCCGGTCGGCGTCGCGCAGCGAACGCGCCCAGCCGAGGAAGGACTGTCCGTGCCGGGCCAGGGTCCCGCCGCAGTAGGCGTGCTCCAGGTCGTCCAGCAGGACGCGCCAGGACACACCGTCGACGACCAGGTGGTGGGCGATCAGGACGAGGCGCCCGGGGCGGTCCGGCCCCGCGTCCACCCAGACGGCGCGCAGCAGCGGGCCGGTGCGCGGGTCCATCGACTGCCGGGCCTCGGCGATACCGGCGTCGGCCGCGGCGCGCAGGTCCTCCGCGGCCCCCACCCGGGTCAGTACCTGGGCTCCGCTCACCGCGCCGGCCGGCGGGACGCGCAGCACGTCGTCGGCGAGATGGGCCCGCAGGACGTCGTGCCGGGCCAGGACCGCGTCGAGCACGGTCCGCCAGGTCTCCTCGTCGCCGCCCGGCGGGACGCAGATCTCCGCCCACTGGCAGAAGCCGTCGGCGGCAGTGCCCGCCCGGCGCAGCAGGTCCCGCATGACCGGGGTCAGCGGCGCGTCCCCGACGGCGGGTGCCTCCGCGCCGTCGAGGGCGCGGGCCCGTGCGGCGATCTTGGCGACCGTCTCTCCTTCGAAGACGTCCCTCGCGGTCAGTCCGATCCCCCGGCGCCGGGCGCGCGAGACGACCTGGAGCGAGACGATGCTGTCTCCGCCGATGGCGAAGAAGTCGTCGTCGGGGCCGATGTCGTCGCGGCCCATGACGTCCCGGAGCACGGTGAGCAGCACCGCCTCTGCCTCGGTGGCGGGTTCGCGCCGCGCGGTGGCCAGGGTCTCGGGGGCCGGCAGCGCGGCGGCGTCGAGCTTGCCGCTGGGGCTCAGCGGCAGCCGGTCGATCGGTACGAGCGCGGTCGGCACCATGTGGTCGGGCAGTTCCCGTGCCAGGTACTCGCGCACCCGGGCGGTGTCCAGGTCGGCGCCGTCGGTGGGGATGACATAGCCGGTGAGCCTGCCCTCCCGCACGATCACGGCGCAGGCGCGGACGTCGGGGTGACCGGTCAGCGTGGACTCGATCTCGCCCAGTTCGACCCGGAAGCCGCGGATCTTGACCTGGTGGTCGGCGCGGCCGAGGAACACCAGCTGTCCGTCGGGCCGCCATCGCACGAGGTCGCCGGTGCGGTACATCCGCTCTCCCGGCGGGCCGAACGGGTCGGCCACGAAGGCGGCGGCGGTCAGGGCGGGGCGGCCCAGGTAGCCGCGTGCCAGGCTCGGGCCGGCGAGGTAGAGCTCGCCCGTCACTCCGACGCCGGCCGGCTGGAGCCCGCCGTCGAGGACGTAGGCGCGGACGTTGGGGTCGGGGCGGCCGATCGGCAGCGGGCCGGTGTCGTCCGGGTCGTAGTGCCAGGTCGTGGAGTTGATCGTGACCTCGGTCGGACCGTAGGCGTTGAACAGCGCCCGGCGCCCCTCGCCCCAGCGCCGTGCCAGCTCGGGGTCGAGGCGCTCGGCGCCGACGACGAAGAACACATCGGGGTCGACGGTGCGGTCGTCGGGCATCGCGGCCAGGAACGACGGCAGCAGGTTCACTCCGGTCACCCGGTGCTCGGTGATGTAGTCGAGGAGTTCGTCGCCGGGGACGCGTACCTCCTCGGGGGCGATCACGGACGTACCGCCGGAGAGCAGCGGCACCATGGTCTGCCAGAACGCGACGTCGAATCCGGTCGAGGCGAAGTGCAGATAGCGGTCGTGCTCGGTGACGCCGACGACCTCTTCCTGGAGCGCGATCAGATCGGGCACGCCCCGGTGGGTCACTCCGACGCCCTTGGGCCGACCGGTGGTTCCGGAGGTGTAGATGACGTAGGCGAGCGCGTCCTCGGTGAGCCCGGCGCGTGCCTCGGCCGGGTCGGTGTCCGGTACGGAGGCGAGTGTGGCCGGGTCGTCCAGCCGCAGGACCGGGATGCCGCGGTCGACGGGCAGTTCGGCGCCGGTCGTCACGGCCGCGGCCGGGGCGATGTCGTCGAACATGTAGGCGAGCCGTTCCCGCGGGTAGCTCGTGTCCATCGGTACGTAGACCGCGCCGGCCTTGGCCACACCGAACAGCGCGACGGTCATCTCGATGTCCCGTCCGAGCAGGACGACGACCGGGTCCTGGGGCCGTACTCCGCGCTCGATCAGCGCGTGGGCGAGCCGGTTGGCCCGCCGGTCCAGCTCCGCGTAGTCCAGGCTCCGGTCGCGGCAGACCAGTGCCTCGGCGTCGGGCCTTCGGCGTACCTGGGCGGCGAACTCCTCCAGCCAGTGGCCTCGGCTCCTGGCGGCGACGATCTCGGTGCCGGTACGCAGCATCCGCTGCCGCTCGTCGGTGCCGAGCGCGGGCAGCCGGAGCGCGGGCCGTGCCGGGTCGTCGACGATCTCCCGCAGGAGGTTGTGCAGCCAGCGGCCGTAGTCGCGGACGGTGTCCCCGGCGAAGGCGCCCGGCTGGTAGCCGAGGCCGATGGTGATCTCGTCGTCGGGGATCACGATGACGGTGAGCGCGTAGTGGGTGGCATCGGTGATGTCCACACCGGCCAGGTCGAGTCCGGGGGCGAGCGGAGTGCGCTTCCGGCTGGACAGCGGGAAGTTCTCCATCACCAGCATCGTGTCGAACAGTTCGCCGATGCCCACCGCCCGCTGGATCCCGGGCAGTCCGACGTGGTGGTGCTCGCTCAGCGCGACGCTCTCGGCGTGCACCTGCGCCATCAGGTCCCGCACGCTCCGGTCCGGGGTGTGCCGGACACGTACCGGGATGGTGGTGCCGAGCTGGCCGATCATCGACTCCACGCCGTCGACCTCGGCGGGCCGCCCGGACACCGGGCAGCCGAACACGACGTCGCGGCGCCCGGTGAGCCTGCCGAGCAGCAGACCCCACGCCGTCTGGAGCACGGTCGTCAGGGTGATGCCCTGCTCGCGGGCGAACGCCCGCAGCCGGTCGCTGAACTCGCGTCCCAGGCCGACGGTTTCGCGGCCGGGCCGCTCCACCGCGGTCCCGGTGTTCGCGGGTGCCAGCCGGGTCGCGCCGTCGACTCCGGCCAGCGCGTCCCGCCATGCGGCGAGGGACGCCTCCCGGTCCCGGCCCGCCAGCCACCGGAAGTACTCCGACAGCGGCGGCGAAGCGGGGGCGGCGGGGCCGCCGCTCAGCTCGGCGTAGATGGCGAGCAGGGTGCGGCCGACCAACGGCATCGACCAGCCGTCGAGCAGGGCGTGGTGGTTGGTGATCGCCAGCTTGTGCTCGGCGGGCCCGACACGCGACAGCAGGAAGCGGATCAGCGGCGGCCGGGCCGGGTCGAACGGCCGCTCCAGATCGGCGCGGGCCGCTTCGGGGAACCGGTCGGCCTCCCGCCAGTCCAGGGCGACTTCGGTGGGGATCACCTGCACGACCTCGTCCCCCGCCGTGCCCAGGTACACGCGCAGGGCGGGGTGACGGCGCAGCAGTTCGCGTGCGGCCTCGGCCATCCGGTCCGGGCGCAGCTCGCCGGCCAGGGTGGTCACGGCCTGGACGACGTAGACGTCGGTGTCGTGCTCGTCGCGGAGCAGGGTGTGGAAGGACAGCCCGACCTGGAGGGGGGTGGCGGGCAGCACGTCAGTGATGCGGCCGGTGCGTTCGAGGGCGTCGATGGCGGTCTGGTCGAGGCCGACCAGCGGGAGGTCGGAGGGGGTGAGTCCGCCGGTGGTGTGCTGCGCGTGCTCGGCCAGCGCGTCCAGCGCCGCGGTCCAGGCCCGTTGCAGGGCGGCCACGGCATCGGTGCCGAGCACACGGGTCGCGGCCGTCCACTCGACGGCGAGCCGTGGCGCACCCTCCTCGTGGACGAAGCAGTTGAGGGCCAGTACCTGTTCCAGGGCCTTGGCCCCGGGCTCGGTCACCGAGAAGGCGTCGTGTTCCGGCAGGTGCCACCCGGTTCCGGGGAGCGGGGCGAACCGGCCCAGGTAGTTGAGAGTCACGTCCGGTGGCGGGGTGGCCGCGAGTGCGGCGCCGGCCTCCGGGTCGAGGTGGCGCAGGACCCCGTAGCCGATGCCGCCGTCGGGGACGCCGCGCCTGGCCTCCTTGGCGGCGCGCAGCGTCTTCCCCACGTCGTCGGACGCGGGAACGCGGACCGGGTATTCGCTGGTGAACCAGCCGATCGTGCGGGACAGGTCGAGGTGTTCACGGCCGTGACCCTCCATCGACACGGTCACGGCGTCGTCCTTCAGGCCCCAGCCCCGCAGGGCGAGGACGAGTGCGGCCAGCAGCACTTCGTCCACTCCGGCGCGGTAGGCCGCGGGCAGAGTGGTGAGCAGCGCCTCGGTGACCTCGGGCGAGGCCACGGTGACCGACCGGTGGGCGGTCGAGACGGTGTCCTCGGCCGGGTCCAGCGGCCGGGCGCCCAGCCGGGGTGCGGAGGCGAGCGCGGTACGCCAGTGGCCGAGTTCGCCCCGGCGCGCGCCGGATGCCCCCTGTTCGGCCAGGAGCGTGGCGTGCCGCCGCCAGGATGTCCCGACCGGGTCGAGAGTGCCGCCCGTGCAGGCCGTGTGCAGGTCGGGCAGCAGGATGCGCCAGGACACGCCGTCCATGGCGAGGTGGTGCACGACGATGACCAGCCGGTCCGGTGTGCCCCCGGCGGTACGGAGCAGGGCCGCCCGCAGCAGGTCGCCCGACCGGGGGTCGAGTTCGCCCGCGAGGCGTCCCGCGAGGGCGGTCACGTCCTCGCCGCGGACCTCGGAGACAACGGCGCGCACGGTGCCGCGGGGCAGTACCTCCAGGCCGTCGGCGACCCGCAGCCGCAGTGCGTCGTGGTGGTCGAGCACGGCCTGCACACCCGCGGCCAGGTCCTGGTGGCCGAGTTCGCCGACACCGAGGGCGGTCCACTGCGCGTAGCCGGCGACGGTGTCCACGTCCGGGTGCGGGTCGAGCAGACCGCGCACGATCGGCGGGGCGGGAACGGGCCCGGCCGGGTCGTCCACCGGTCGGGACACGTCCTCCAGCAGTTCGGCGGAGGCGGCCAGCGCGGCGAAGGTGCGGCGCGCCAGCAGGTCCCGCGGCCGCAGCCCGAGACCCGCCGCCCGCAGTCTGCTGCTGATGGTGATCGCGGTGATGCTGTCCCCGCCGAGGGCGAAGAAGTCGTCGTCCACACCGACCCGTTCGACATCGAGCACCTCGGCCAGGAGCGCGCACAGCAGCCGCTCCCGCTCGGTGCCCGGCTCCCGGCCGCCGCCGGGCAGGGCGGGTGCGGGCAGGGCGGCTCGGTCGAGCTTGCCGTTGGGTGTGACGGGCAGTTCGCCCAGTACCACCACCGCCGCGGGCACCATGTGCTCGGGGAGCCGCCCGGCGAGGTGGGCACGCGCCTCGTCCCCGGTGACCGAGGTGGACACGATGTAGCCGACCAGCCGCTCGGACCGGATACCGACGGCCGCCGCGGTGACGCCCGGCACGGCGGCGAGTGCTGCCTCGACCTCGCCGGTCTCCACCCGGTGGCCGCGGATCTTCACCTGTCCGTCGCCCCGGCCCCGGTAGTCCAGGCCGCGGCCGGGCACCCACCGGGCCAGGTCGCCGGTACGGTACATCCGCTCGCCGGGTGCGCCGAACGGGTCGGCGACGAAGCGCTCGGCGCTCGCCCCGGGCCTGCCGAGGTAGCCGCGGGCCAGATGCGGTCCGGCCAGGTACAGTTCACCGGCCGTGCCGTGCGGTACGGGTTGCAGCGCGCTGTCCAGGACGTAGATCCGGGTGCCCGCGAGCGGGTGGCCGATCGTCGGCCCGTCGCCGTCGATGGGTGCGGTGGTGCTGTCCACGGTCGCCTCGGTGGGCCCGTACATGTTGCGTGCCGTGATGCCCGAATCGGCGACCCTGCGCCACAGCGCGGGTGGGGTGGCCTCCCCGCCGAGGACCAGCAGCGCCGGGCGCAGTTCCAGCAGGCCGCCGTCGACCAGCGGCGCGGCCATCGACGGGGTGGTGTCCACGATGTCGATGCCGTCACGGGCGTAGGCGGCGAGCAGGGCGTCGGCGTCGCGGGCCGTCTCGCTGTCGTAGACGTGCAGTTCATGGCCGCAGAGCAGCCACACCAGGTGGTCGAAGGCGGAGTCGAAGGCGAAGGAGTAGGTGTGGGCGGCGCGCAGCCGCCCGCCCGCGGCCCGCTCCGCCTCCGCGACGACCGTGGACCGCTGGTGGTGCAGCAGCGCGGCGAGCCCACCGGTCCGGCCGAGCACGCCCTTGGGGCGCCCGGTCGATCCGGAGGTGTGGATCACGTAGGCGAGGTGCTCGGGGTGCCGGGGCGCGGCCAGTTCACCGGCCGTCAGCGGCTCACCGGAGAGTCCGGCGGCCTCGCCGAGCAGGGTGTCCCACGGCAGCCCGTCGACCGCTCCGGCGCTCAGCACCAGTGCGGGGCGGGTGTCGTCGATCAGCTCGCGCAGCCGCTCGGGCGGATACGCGGCGTCCAGGGGCAGGAACGCGGCGCCCGCGTCCAGCACCGCCAGCAGGGCGACCACCGAATCGGCGGAGCGCGGCAGCGCCAGCGCCACGACGTCGTCGGGACCGATGCCGCGGGCGCGCAGCGCACGGGCCAGCCGGTGCACCCGCTCCGCCAGTTCGGCGGCGGACAGCCGGACCTCCGCGCACACCAGTGCCGTGTGTCCGGGACCGGCGGCAACCATGGCGTCGAACGCGGTCGGCACATCCACCGGCGTGCCGGGCGGCGCGGAGGGGGACCACTCCGCCGGCGGCCCGTCCGTGCCGCCGCTCAGGGCGATCCGTCCGACGGGCAGACCGTCCATCAGGCCGGAGAGCAGGGCCCTGAACCCGGACAGCAGGCTGTCGACCGCGGCCTGGTCGGTGGACCGGGCGTCGACCTCGAAGCCGAGCAGCAGCCCGCCGTCACGGGTGGGCAGGACGCTCAGGCCCATGTCCTCGGGGGGACCGCCCGCGACGTTGCGCATCACCCCGCCGGCCCCGGCGAAGTCGAGCGCCAGGTCGAAGGCCTTGAGGTTGATCCCGCGTCCGTGCAGCAGCGCACCCGCGCCGGGCGCGCCGAGGTCGCGCGGCAGGTCCTCGCCCCGGTAGCGCTGGTGGTCGCGCATCTCGCGCATGGCGGAGGCGACCCGCAGGCTCAGCTCCCCGAGCCCGTCGCCGCCGCGCACGGTCACCCGCAGCGGGAGCACATTGACGGCCATGGCGGGGGTACGCAGCTCGGCCGAGCCGGTCCGGCACATCAGGGGCAGCGCGAACACGATGTCGGTGCGGCCCAGCATGCGGTGCAGGAAGGCGGCGTACCCGGCGATCAGTGCCTCGCCCCAGGTGATGCCCCGGGTGTCGGCGAACGCGCGCAGCCGGGCCGTCTCCTCGGGCGTGACGACGGCGCGGGCGGTCAGGGTGCGGTCGGGCGGACCGGCGGCGGTGTCGGTGTCACCGAGGTCGGGCAGCGGGGTGAACCGCTCGACCCAGTACGCGCGGTCCTCGGTGAACCGGTCGCTGTCCCGGTAGGCGCGGTCGGCGGCGACGAGCGCGGCGAAGCCGCCGAAGGTGCACTTCGCGGGTTCGGTGCCCCGGACCAGGGCGGTGTAGCGGGCGGCGGTGCGGCGGGCGAGCATCGCGGCGGTGTAGCCGTCGAAGACCAGGTGGTGGCCGAGCTGGGTGTACCAGACCTCCCGGTCGGAGAGCCGGATGACGGTGCGTGCGTACAGCGGCCGGTCCACCATGCCCCGGCAGGCCTCCCCCGCCCGCGCCCGCTCGGCCTCGACGAGGGCGTGGGCGGCGGCCACCGGGTCGGCCGCGCCGCTGACGTCCACCACCTCGGGCGGCTCGACCGGTTCCTGGCTGACCGCCTGGCGTGGCCCCTCGGAGGTGTCGTACACGCGGAGCCGCAGGGTCTCGGCCTCCTGCGTGGTCGCTCTGACCGCCTCGGCCAGCGCGGCGACGTCGACGCTCTCGCCGCCGGATATCTCCACCACGTCGCCGACCACGTAGTACGGCGAGTCCGGCTCCAGCCGCTGTGCGTTCCAGATGCCCAACTGGGCGCTGGTCAGGGCGAGAAGGCCGTCCGAGGGCACGCTTGCGGTGCTCAACTTACTCTCCTTGAAGTGTGGGAACGACCATCGGTGTGCCGGTCACCGGGTCGGGGACGATGACGCTCGGCAGGTCGAACACGTCCTTGATCAGCGCGGCGTCCACGATGTCCCCGGGGTCGCCCTCGGCGACCACCCGGCCGTCCTTCATGGCGACCAGGTGGTCGGCGAACCGGCAGGCCTGGTTGATGTCGTGCAGGACGGCGATCACCGTGCGGCCCTCGTCGCGGAGCCTGGCCAGCAGGCCGAGCAACTGGTACTGGTGGGTGATGTCCAGGAAGGATGTCGGTTCGTCGAGCAGCAGGTAGGGCGTCCGCTGGGCGAGCACCATGGCCATCCACACCCGCTGCCGCTGGCCGCCGGACAGCTCCTGCACCGGGCGGCCCGCCAGGTCACCGACACCGGCGGCGTCCATCGCCCCGGTGACGGCCTCCTCGTCCTCCGGCGACCACAGCGCCAGCAGCGACTGGTGCGGGAACCGTCCCCGCGCCACGAGCTGACGGACCTTGATGTCCTCGGGGGCCAGCGGGTCCTGCGGCAGGAAGCCGAGCTGCTTGGCCAGTGCCTTGGGCGCGTAGCCGCCGACCGCCCGGCCGTCGAGTTCGACCTGCCCGCTGTCGGGGCGCAGCAGCCGCACCAGCGCCCGCAGCAGGGTCGACTTCCCGCAGGCGTTGGGGCCCACGATGGCGGTGAACGCGCCGTCGGGGACGTCGAGACTCAGCCGTGTGGAAACGACGCGGTCTCCGTAGCGCAGGGTGATGTCCCGCGCGGTCAGGCGTGCGGTCACGCGCGCCTCACCTCCTTGGTCAGCAGCCAGATCAGATAGCAACCGCCGATCGCGGTACTCACCACGCCGACGGGCAGCGCGACGGGCGCCAGCAGCATCTGGGCGAGCAGGTCGGCGCCTTGGAGCAGGACCGCGCCGGTCAGCGCGGCCGGGAGCAGCGGCACCCCGGCGGCGCCGGCGAGCCTCCGGCCGATCTGCGGGGCGGCCAGGGCGATGAAGGCGATCGGTCCGGCCACCGCGGTCACCGTGGCGGTGCAGCCGACGCCGACCAGCACCATCAGCAGTCGCAGCCGGTCGAGCCCGACCCCGGTGGTCACCGCAATCGCGTCGCCGAGCGAGGCCTGGTGCATGGCGTGGGCCCGCGCGGTCATCACGGCCAGCAGTACGGCGATCACCGTGAACGGGATCCCCAGGTCCGCCCAGCCCACACCGTTGAGCGAGCCGGCGCTCCAGCCGACGGCGGCGATCGCCACCTCCAGTTCGGCGCGCAGCACGATCCATGAGTTGATCGCGGTCACCATCGCGTTGACCGCGATGCCGATCACGACCAGCCGCATTCCGGAGAAGCCGCGTTCGAAGGAGAGCAGGTAGATCGCGGCCGCGACCAGCAGTCCGCCGAGCACCGATCCGGCGGCCAGTTGGGCGGATGTGCCCGACAGTACGGTGATGGCGACCAGGGCACCGGTGTAGGCGCCGGCGTCGAGGCCGATCACGTCCGGGCTGCCCATCGGGTTGCGGGTGAGGTTCTGGAAGATCGCCCCCGCCACGCCGAGCGCGGCGCCGAAGACGAGCCCGGCCAGGACCCGCGGCAGCCGCCAGTCCAGGATCACCACGGAGGGGTCCGCCCCGGTCAGTGCGGCGAGCACCTCGCCGGGCGTCGACCATGACGCCCCGTAACAGAGCCCGAGCATCCCCAGGCACAGCATCATCGCCACCAACACCACGACGAGTACGGCGGTGCGGCGTTCGGCCTTCGGTCCGGGCCTGTTCACAGTGACCCCGCCCCGTAGCGGCGGACGGCCCAGATAAGCATGGGCCCGCCGAGGAACGCGGTCACGATGGCCACCGGCACCTCGCCGGTGGGCAGCAGGATCCGCGAGCCGATGTCGGCGACCAGCAGCAGGACCGGCCCCAGCACCATCGAGTAGAGGATCAGCCAGGGCACCGATCCCGACGCCTGCCTGCGGACCAGGTGCGGCACGATCAGTCCGACGAACAGGATCGGCCCGGCGACCGCTGTCGCCGCCCCGCTGAGCACGGTGATGAGCACCAGCGCGGCGCCCCTCACCCGGCCCACGCCGGCCCCCAGTGTGTGCGCCACGCTCTCCCCCAGCGTCAGGGCGTTGAGTGCCCGGCTCAGCAGCAGTGCGCCGGCCAGCGACACCGCGATGGCGGTCAGCGGCAGGGCCAGCGGCGCCTGTTCGCGGGCCGCCAGCGATCCGACCGACCAGAAGCGGTACATGTCGAAGACGTCCGGGAGCATCAGCCGCAGCCCGAGGGCGACACCGCTCAGCACCGCGGTCAGGGCCACTCCGGTGAGCACCAGACGCAGCGGCGAGCGCCGCCCGACCGCGGCGACCAGCAGCGCGGCGAGCACGGAGCCGATGACGGCGAAGCCCAGTTCGCCGGCCTGTCCGGCGGCCAGTCCGAGTGCCGAGCCCACGGTGATGGCGAACCCGGCGCCCGCGGTGACCCCGAGGATGCCGGGCTCCGCCAGCGGGTTGCGGGCCAGCGTCTGGATCAGTGCGCCCGCCACCGCGAGCGCGGCACCCACCGCGACGGCCAGCAGCGCGCGCGGTGCCCGGACATCACGCACGATCACATGGTCGTCGGTGCCGTGATAGTCGAACAGTGCCCGTACGACCTCGGCGGGCGGGACCGGGCGGGCCCCGACGCCCATGCTGATCACGGCGATCACCACGAGCAGCACCAGTCCGCCGATCAGCCAGCCGATCTGCGGCACGGCCCGCCGGGTTCCCGCCGCACCGGACGCGCGGCCCGCGACGGTCACCGGTTCAGCAGCGGAGCGAGCGACTCGTCGATCGCGTCCAGGGTCTTCATGGCCGATCCGTAGGTAGCGGCCTCGGTGTAGCGGAGCGGGAAGGTCTTGCCGGCCTTGACGGCGGGCAGGTTCTTCCACAGCTTCGAGTCCATGACGTACTTCACCGGCTCGGGCACGGTGCCGTCGGCGTTGACCGAGTACGTGAGGACGTCGGCCTCACCGAACGCGGCCGGGAGTTCCTCGATGGACGGGTACTCGCTGACCGAACGCGAGCCGGGGCCGGACTCCTTGACCTTGCCGTAGTACTTCGCGCCGAAGTCCTCGGCGATGTTGGTGCCCCACGAACCGCCGAACTCGCGCTGGAAGGTGCCCTTGGCGACCTCACCGTACGAGCCGACATGGCCCAGCTTGAGCTGGGGCAGCACGTCCTTGTACTTCGTGGCCAACTCGGCGGCCCTGGTCTCGTACGTGCTCTTCACGGTGTCGAACTGCTTGAGCGCGCCCGCGGCGTCGGCCTGCTTGTGCGAGAGCTCGCGCCACGCGGACGGCACGGTCGGGCCGATCGCCACGACCGGGGCTATGGACTCCAGCCGCTTGATGTCGATGTCGCCGAGCACCGGGGCGGGCACACCGATGATGATCAGGTCGGGCTCGGCCTCGGCGACGGCCTCGTAGTTGGTCTCGGCCGCCGACTCGCCCGCGACCTTGGGGAGCTTCTTGTAGGTGGCCAGGTCCTCCTTGCTCATCATCGGCTCGCCGCGCTTCCACGACGAGATCCCGACGAGCGGCGCGTCGGCCTCCAACATGGCGGGCACGGCGTAGCCGGTGGCCACCACGCGCTTCGGCTGGGCCGGGATGGTGATCTTGCCGTTGTCCGCCGCGAACACCCGGGTCCTGGCCTTGTCCGAGGAGTCCGACCCGTCCTCCGACGACCCGCATCCGGCCAGGACGAGGGCCAGCGACACCGCGCCGACCAGGCCGAACGATCTGCGTATGGACATGCAACTGCTCCTTGCTAGTTAGGTAAGGCTCACCTTAGTTGATGGCCTTTCGGCAGGACAACCACGGACCGGCGTCACACCTGCCCCGGTCCGGCCGGTCCGTCAGTGATCGTCCTCGTCGAAGTCGGCGACGCCGCGCTTCCAGTACCCGGTGATGTCGGAGTCGGCCCTGTCCAGGCACAGTTCGTCGCGGACCCAGCGGCGCAGCGGCTTGATCTGGCCGGCCTCCCCCGCGGCCCACACGTACACCCGCTCCCCCTCGGGCACGGCCACGGCGGTCACCGCCCGCTCCAGCGCGTCACCGCTCCCCGCGGGGTGGTCGCCGCGGTGCAGCCAGCGCACCTCGACTCCCTCGGGCGCGGACAGCTCGATCTCCTGCGCGGCGTCGGCCACCTCGATGAACGCCCAGCCCTTCGCCGCCCTGGGCAGCTCCTCCAGCCAGCGGGCGATCGCGGGCAGCGCCGTGATGTCGCCCGCGAGCAGGTAGCGGTCGTAGACGTGCGGGACGATCATCCCGCCGGGCGGCCCCGCGATGTGCATGACCGCGCCCGGCCGGGCCTCTCGCGCCCAGTCCGAGGCGAGCCCGCCCTCGTGCGGGGCGATGTCGATGTCGATCTCGCCCGAGGCCGGGTCGTAGCGGCGCACGGTGTACTCCCGCGAGACGAGAGCCGGCCGCGGCCAGCGCAGCATCGCGCCGTTCCGTTCGGGCAGCCGCAGCGTGCCGTCCGGGTCCGGGAAGATCAGCTTCACGTGCTCGTCCGGCGCGTGGGCCTCGAAGCCCTCGGTGCCCGCACCTGCGAAGGTCACCCGCAGCAGACCGGAGCCGACCATGGCGACCCGCACGACCTCGGTCTCCCGGATGCCGATCGGATAGCCCACCTTCTCGGCGTGGCGGCCCGCCCTGACCTCCGCGATCCGCTCCAGATGGCGGTGCCTGTGGTCGATGCGGCTCATGCGTTCCCACCCGTCAGCAGCGCCGTCCAGTGCCCGAGTTCGGGCTGCTCGGCCAGGTCCGGAAACTCCAGAGCGCTCGCCCCCGCGGTACGCCAGCGCTCGACCAGGATCATGATCCGCACCGAGTCCAGGCCGAGGTCGACCAGATTCTCCTCGGGAGCGATGTCGGCGGGGTCGCAGTCGAGCAGCTCCGCGACATCGGCGCGGACACGTTCGGGCGACAGGGTCTGACTCATCGGATGACTCCTGCGGAATGGACGCCGACGGCGCGTTCGGCGCGTCGGCGGTGGTGGATACGACGCCACAGCGCTGGGGGCGGCCGGCCGCCCGGCGGACACACCGCGGCGGAGTGTCCGCCGAAGCGTCGTTCGGCCGGCATGGGTCCCCCTTTCCCATCAACACCCAGGCAAGGCAAGGCTAACCTAATCCATGGGGGCCGATTATGTGAAAGCGGGCTGACCGGGAGACGGCCGCCGATGACGAACACGACTCCGCGTTCCATGACCCTTTGTCACATCGCCTCGTACGAGGGCCGATCGGCCGCTGCGGCGCAGTCGCGCCGTGCCGGCGGACGACGGCCGGCACCCACGGCCGTGGCGCTGCCACCAGCCGTGGGTGCCGGATGTCGGTGTGGGTGTCGGTGTGGGTATGGGTACGTATGCCCCTCAGCCGCGGGCGTGGAGCAGGCCGAGCCGGCGCAGGTCGGTGACGTACTTGCGGATGAGGGCGGCCGACAGGTGCGGGATGTCCTCGTCGGGGCCGATCTTGGCGGCCCGCACCGCCGCGTGGAACCGCCCGGCGGTGATCGCCGTACCGGGGACGCCGTCATCGGGTTGCGCGAAGGCGTGCAGCAGGGGCAGCAGCGAGTGCTGACGCTGCTTCTCCGGCAGGGCGCGGAGCGCCGCCGAGACGCGGACGAGCCAGTCGCCGTAGTCGTCGATGCGCTGGACGGGGTGTCCGGCCTCGGTGAGCCAGTCGACGAAGGTGTCCAGCGAGATGCCGTCGTCGTGCGGGTTCAGCACGTTGAAGGTCCGGTAGCCCCCGGTGGCGCGCTCGCCCAGCGCGGTGATGGCCTCGGCGGTGAAGTCGACCGGCAGACCGTCGTAGTGGGCGCGGGCGCCGGCCCGGTAGAACGAGCGCGGGGCGATGCCGGTGGCGACCAGGCTGAACAGGAGGCGGGTGAACATGTCGGGCACATTCAGCTGGCCCGGGTATCCGCTGTGCGCGAGGAGCATGTTCGAGCGGAAGACGGTCACCGGCAGGCCGCACAGGTCGTGCGCCTCGCGGAGCAGGACCTCGCCCGCCCATTTGCTGGTCGCGTACCCGCCCGCGTAGTCCTGCCCGATCCGCCGGACCGGGCCGGTGACGCGGATGTCGGCGTCCTCGTCCAATGCCGCGGCCCCGGCTCCGGTCCCCACGGCGACGGTGGACACATAGCTGACGGGCTTGATCCGGGTGGTGAGCGCCAGCCGGATCACCTCGGCCGTGCCGACGACGTTGGGCCCGAACAGCTGGGAGTAGGGCAGGACATGATTGACCAGTGCAGCCGGGTGGACGATCAGGTCCACGGTGCCGGCCAGCCTGCTCCAGGTGTCCGCGTCGAGGCCCAGGCGCGGATCGCCGATGTCACCCGCGAGCACTTCCAGGGTCCCGGCGGCCAGGTCCCGGAACCGGCGGAGCAGTTCGTCCTCGCCGCTGCCGAAGGCGTCCTCCAGCCGCTTCGCCGCGGCATCCCCTCCGCTGCCGCGCACGAGGCAGATCAGTCTGCCGCCCGAGGCCGCCAGCCGCTCCAGCCATTCCAGGCAGAGGAACCGGCCGAGGTAGCCGTTGGCCCCGGTCAGCAGCACGGTCCGTACGGCGCCGTCGGGGCGGGGCAGCCCCGGTGCCGCGGCGAGCGTCGGCGCGTCGAGGAATCCGTCCAGGGTGAGGTCACCGGAACGGACCTCGGCGCTGCTCCGGCCGTGCACGGAGGCGAAGGTGGGCCGCTTCGCCCCGGACTCCCGTTCCTCCTCGATGTACGCGGCCAGTTGGGCCAGACCGTTGGCCGGGCTGATGACCACCCCGACGGGAACCTCGACGTGGAAGATCTCCGTCATGAGCTGGGAGAAGGACAGCGCGGACAGCGAATCCCCGCCCAGGTCGGTGAAGTGCACATCCGCGCCCAGGTCGGTGTCCGGACAGCCGAGCAGGGCCTGGGCGGCCCGGCTGACCGTGTCCAGCACCGGCCGGTCCGGCGCGGCCCGCCGCAGCTCGCGCAGCTGCTCGGCCTGCGCGTCGGCGAGGTCGACGTACAGCTGTTCGAGGACCTCGCCGTAGCGCTCCCTGAGTCTGGGGCGCAGCATCTTGTGGCTCTCGGTGAGCAGTCCGTTCCCGGCGCTGAAGGGTTCGGTCTCGATCAGGAAGTCACGCGGGATCTCGTACGGGTTGAGCTCGGCCCCCTTGGCGATCTCCTGGAGCGACGCGCTGAGCAGCCGTTTGAGTTCCCCCGGTGCGTCCCCTCCCCTGGTCAGCGCCTCCGGCGTGGGCACCACCACCGCGAGCAGATAGGCGCGCTCGCTGTTGCCGTGCACGAAGATCTGCTGGATAAGGGGGCTGCCGCCGAAGACGGTCTCCAGGCGGGAGACGGCCACGAATTCGCCCTGCGAGAGTTTCAGGGTGTCCTTGGTGCGGTCGATGTAGACCAGCCGGTCGGGACCCGTCTCGGCCATGACGTCGCCGGTCCGGTAGTAGCCGTCCTCGTCGAAGATCTGCGCGGTGACCTCGGGGCGCTTGTAGTACCCGGAGATCATGGAGTCCGTCTTGAGCAGCAGTTCGCCGCGCGGATGGGGCGAATCGGTGCGGAAGTAGCCCAGTTCCGGGACGTCGGCGAGCTTGTAGTCGATCACCGGCGGGCGCTGCACCACCGTGTCGAGGAGCACCCCGCCGGCTTCGGTGGATCCGTAGCCGGTGTACAGGTGGAGGCCCAGGCAGGACTCGACGAAGGCCGCCACTTCGGCGGAGAGCGGGGCGGTCCCGCAGAAGGCCTTGGCGACGCGTCCGCCCAGGAAGTTCTCGCGCAGGTCCGTCCTGACCGCCGTCTCGACGTCGCCCGGCTCGCCGGCCCGCCGGACCAGTTCGCTCTGGTACTGGTGGAAGAGCATGTCGCACAGCCGCGGGACCATGGTCAGCTCGGTGGGGCGGATCAGCGCGATGTCCTCGAACAGGGTGGACAGGTCGCTCCTGGCGGTGAAGTAGCCGATTCCGCCCCGGACGAGCGACCCCATCAGTGAATAGCGGCCGGCGAGATGGCTCTGGGGCATGTAGAGGAGGCTGATGGGCGGGCCGTCCGCGGCCCCGTAGCTGAAGCCGTACCACGCGGTGCCGACCAGCCGCTGTGTGTACATGGCCCCCTTGGGGGTCCCGGTGCTGCCGGAGGTGTAGATCAGCAGGGCCAGCGGGTCGTCGCCGGGCTCGGCGACGAACAGCGGGGCGGACGGCAGATCCCTGCCGCGTTCGATCACCTCGTCCAGCGACTCGACGGCGACCGTGCCGCGGGCTTCGGCCAGGCGGCGCCGGGCGGACTCGAAGGTCTCGCGCTGCTCCGCGATCCGTGGGTCGTACCCGAACACGATGACCCGCTCGACCGAGGCCGCCCCGATGACCGCTTCGACGGCGGCGTCCACGCGCTCGATGCTCGCGGCGAGGACGCGCGGCTCGGTCTCCTCGATGATCGGCTTCAGCTGGGACATCGGCGCACTGGACTGAAGCGGCACGGACACGATGCCCAGATGGATGCAGGCGAGGTCGATGGTCGCGTAGTCGGTGCTGGTGAAGCCCAGGATGCAGATCCGGTCGCCCGCGCCCGGCACGGACCGCGGGTCGTGGTACCAGGCACCGGCGACCGCGCGGACACGGGCCCACAGTTCGCGGTAGCTGATGGTGTCGAACCTCGGGAGCAGGCGCGCCGTCGCGGGGTCACTCGCCCGTTCACCGAGGGCCGGCCGGTCCCCGTAGCCCTCCAGGACTGCTGCCATGACCTCGGCGAGTCCCTTGCCCGGGTCACGCACCGCCGCGGTGACCTCCTCCACTGCTTCGGCCATGGTCAGCCCCTCCCCCGGCGTCCCGGTGAATGTCGTCGAGTCGTGCGCGGGCACATGGGCGGCCGGCGCTGCCGTGCGGCGGCGCCGGCCGGTGCGGACCTCACCAGCTGACGGGCAGCGCGGCCACCCCGCGGATGAGGCGGTCGGTACGCCAGGGCACCTGGTCGACCGGGACGGAGAGGTGGAGTCCGGGCAGGCGGCGGACCAGGGAGTCCAGGAGCACGCGCAGCTCCATCCTGGCCAGTTGTGCGCCGAGGCAGTGATGCACGCCGTGTCCGAAGGTGAGGTGCGGGTTGTTCCCGCGGTGGAAGTCGATCTCCCCGGGGTGCTCGAACACCAGGGGGTCCCGGTTGGCGATGCCCAGCTCGGCGACCACCGCGTCCCCGGCGCGGATGGTCTGTCCGCTCAGTTCCACGTCCGCGAGGGCGATACGGGTGAAGCCTGCGGAAGCGCTGATCGGGATGATCCGGAGGAGTTCCTCGACCGCGTCGGGTACGAGAGCGGGATCGGCGACGAGCTGCTGCCAGAGGCTGGGGTTGGTCAGCAGCGTGTAGACGAAGTTGCCGAGCTGGTTGGCGGTGGCCTCCTGTCCGGCGGACAGCAGGCTGACCCCGAGGCTGACCAGCTCATTCTCCTCAAGGCGGTCCTCCTCGTCGGGGTCGGTGACCAGTTCGCCGAGGAGGTCGTCGGTGGGGTCGGCACGGCGGAGCCTGATCAGCCCGGCGAGGTAGTCGTTGAGGTGTTCGCGGGCCTGCAGGGACTGGGCCGGATCGGTCAGCATCAGCAGACCGTCCACCCAGATGTTGAACCGGTCGCGGTCGGCGACGGGCACACCGAGCAGTTCGCAGATCATCGTGATCGGCAGGGGCCAGGTGAGCGTCCTGGTCAGGTCGGCCGACGGTCCGGCGGCGATCATGCTGTCGAGCAGGCCGTCCATGATCTGCTGGGCCCGCGGGCGCAGCGCCTCCACACGGCGCACCGTGAACGCGTTGGCCACCCGGCGCCGCAGCCGGCTGTGCTCCGGCGGGTCCATGCTCATCATGGAGGTACTGGGCAGACCGGCGGCGACCGTGCGGGGGATGTCCTCACCGACGGCCGCGGCACGGCTGAACCGGGGATCGGCCAGCACGACCTTGGCATCGGCGTGCCGCGTGACCAGCCAGGCCTCGCCGCCGTAGGGCAGGTTCACCCGCAGCACCGGCTGTTCGCCGCAGATCTCGGCCAGCTTCGCGTCCACGTTGAGCCGGTCGGCCGGGCCGAAGGGATAGGCCCGTACCTCTTCCCCTGTCGTGGTCATCGTGTCAGTCCTTCCAGTCCTGGCAAGCCGTTACCTACGGATATGGGGTTACTGAATGAATAGCGCGGGAAGGCCCGGCGGGTCGGCCGTCGTACGGAGGTGCGGGGGAAACCCGGTCCGCCGGGCGAGGGATGAGGAAGGGCCGGGGCCGCGGCCCGCAGATATCGGCAGCGGTTCGCCGCCGCGGATCACAGGGCGGCGACGCGCCCACCGTCGATGACGAGATTGCTGCCGGTGATCCAGGCCGCGCGCCGGGAGACGAGAAAGCTCACCGCGTCGGCCACGTCCTGCGCGCGGCCGATCCGTCCGAGGGGAATCTCGTCGGCCCACGACGCGGATTCGCCGCTCTCGCCGTTGCCGCCGCTCGCACCGCTGTCGCCGCCGAGATAGTCAATGATCTTGTCGCGCGCTTCGTCGGCTCCCGGTGTCGCCACGTTCCCCAGGGAGACGGCGACCACGCGGATTCCCTGCGGCGCCAGTTCGGTGGAGAGACCCTTGCTGTACGTCTCCAGCGCGGACTTGGCGGCCGCGTAGTGCAGGATCATCGGGTAGGACGAGATGGTGGCGATGGACGACACATGCAGAATGACCCCGCCCCCGCTCTCGCGCATGGCCGGCACGAGCGCGGAGTTGATCCGGACGGCGGCCAGGAAATTGATGTCCATCGTGTACTGCCAGTCCCGCTCGATGTCCAGCGCGCTCTGGAAGGTCCGGCAGCCACCCGCGTTGTTGATGATGATGTCGACTCCGCCGAGGCTTTCCAGAGCGGCATCGGCGAAATCGCGCACACCGTCGGGCGTACTGAGGTCGGCCTTCACGAACTCGGCCGCGGACGGGGTGTGTTCGGTCGAACTACGGGCCGAGGTGACCACGGTGGCACCGGCGTCGAGCAGGTTCCGCACGATCGCCGCGCCGATGCCGCGGCTGCCTCCGGTGACGACCGCCCGCTTGCCTTCCAGCTCTTGGGGTATCTCTGCAGAAAGGCGACTCTGGCTCACCCTGGGTTCCGCCCCTTCTTGGCTCGACAGCCCTGTCCGCGCGGCACAGATCGGCGAGAGAAACAGATCGCCCGATTTGCAGTCCAGAATGGGGAATTCATCCCGTTCGATCATGGTGGCGCGGAATCACCAGAACCACTATCAACGATCTCTTTGACACGGTCAAACTGATTATATCGATGTACTGGATCGCCCCATGCGATACAAGCCAGGAACAGCCGCGGCGTGGAACAGCCCTGCCCGGTCGACTGGACATCTTGATCAGCACAATCGATAATTACTGCTTACCGGTGTGCGGCCGTGAATAATTCCGCACCGCCTGGAATGGCATCCCCCCACAGCCACCCTTCGATGTGTCAGGTCTCCTCGGGCTCGCGATCCCCCGATCACGCCCGGGAACCCCGTCACGGCCGCACCACCGGCCTTTCCGCGAATGCTTCAGGGTGGCGGAACAGGCGCGCACGGAACATCTGTGTCAACAGTTGCGAAAACTCGGGAGGAACAATGGCCAGCCTGGACGAGCCGTTCACCGTGGGCGATCTCGTGGTCCCGAACCGGATCGTGATGGCCCCGATGACCAGAATGAAGTCCCCCGGCGGTGTGCCGGGCCAGGACGTCGCGGAGTACTACGCCCTCCGGGCGGCCCACCAGGTCGGGCTGATCATCACCGAGGGAACCTACGTCGACCGCGCCGCCGCCGGCGCGTACGAGGACGTGCCCCACTTCTACGGCGAACGGTCCCTCGCGGGCTGGGCGGACGTGGTGCGACAGGTGCACCGGGCCGGCGGCAGGATCATTCCGCAGCTGTGGCACACCGGGGTCGTGCGTCCGGGGACCGAGCCGCCCGCCGAGGGCCCCTCCGGGCTCGGGCTGGACGGCTCACCGGCCGGAAGGGCGATGACCCAGCAGGACATCGACGACACGGTGGCGGCCTTCACGGAGGCCGCCGTGGCCGCCGAGCGGCTCGGGTTCGACGGCATCGAACTGCACGGCGCGCACGGCTATCTGATCGACGATTTCCTGTGGAGCGGCACCAACCGCCGGACCGACCGGTACGGCGGTGATCCGGCCTCCCGTGCCCGTTTCGGCGCCGAGATCGTGCAGGCCATCCGCGCGGCCGTCGCCCCGGGGTTCCCGGTCTTCTTCCGGCTCTCCCAGTGGAAGGTCAACAGGTACGACGCCCGCACCGCGGAGAGCCCGGCCGAACTGGAGCGGCTGCTGGCCCCGTTGGCCGACGCCGGGGTCGACGCGTTCCACGCCTCGACCCGCCGCTACTGGCAGCCCGAGTTCGAGGGCAGCGACCTCAACCTGGCCGGCTGGGTGCGCAGGCTGAGCGGCAGGGCCACGGTGACGGTGGGTTCGGTCGGCCTCGACCGGCAGTACGGAGAGGGCCTCTTCACCGAGGGCTTCACCCGGCCGGCCGGACTGACCGGCATCGAGGAGCTGGTGGCCCGGCTGGGGCGCGACGAGTTCGACCTCGTCGCGGTGGGCAGGACGCTGCTGGCCAACCCCGACTGGGCGGCGAAGGCACTGCGCGGCGAGCTGGCCCAGACCGTCCCCTACGACCCGGCCGTCCTGAAGACCCTGGCCTGACCGCCGTCCCCGCCGGCCGCCGCGACGGATCCCCGACGCGGCGGCCGGCACCACGGCCAGACCCTGCCCCTGCTCCTGCCCCTGGGAGCCCGGGTGTCACGGGCCGCGGGCTACGGGGGCCCCTGTTCCATGCCCGCTTCCTCCTGCATGACCGAATACCATTCGTCCCTCATACGCCGCACCGTGGATTCGTCAAATACCTGTGCGTCGTACTTGAGGAACACTTTGTACCCGTCGCCCTCCCGGTAGAACTCCACCGAGAGAACGAACTCTCCGGCGTACGGCAGGTCGCCGAACCGGCGCAGGTCCAATTCTCCATGACCGGCCGAAGAGTCATTGGTCAGCAGGTCGGCGCCGTCGAAATTCTGGAAAAGGAAATTCGTCAGTACCAGCGGCTTTCCCCCCGCTCCCAGCGCGCGGGCGATCTCCGGCAGGGGGAGGGCTCCGTGGTCGATACCGGCGATCACCTTGCGCTGCATGGCTTTGAGCAGCTCGGGAAAGCCGCCGGCAACGGTGGAGCGGATGGGCAGGCAGTTCACGAACTGGCCGACCACGTCCTGGAACCGCTCCTCGTAGCGGGCGACCGCGGTCAGGCCCGTGACCAGGTCGGCCTGTCCGGTCAGCCGGTGCAGAAACCGCACATACGTCGAGAACAGCACGATGGCGACGCTGACCCGGTGCTCCCGGGCCCGGTCGGCCAGCGCGGTCACCAGCGCGGGCGGCAGCCTCATCGTCACCACCTCCACCCGGGGCATCCGTTCCGGGTCGTAGGGACGGTCGTAGGGCAGCGCGAGCGCCTTGCGCGTCCCCGCCAGCTCACGGACCCAGTGGTCCCGGTGGCGATCCGCCCCCGGGCCGGCGAGCATCGCCTCCTCCCATGCGACGAAGTCGCCGTACGTGGCCCGGCCCGCGCTCTCCCGGCCCCGGTAGGCCTCCTTGAGGGTGCGGATCAGGAGCGCCGTGGACGTGCCGTCCAGCAGGATGTGGTGCACGGTGATCAGCAGCAGCCGTCGCCCACCGGCGAGGGAGACCAGATGGGCCCTGACCAGGGGGCCCGTCGCCAGGTCGAAGGGAACGTCGGCCAGTGCCCGCAGTTCGGCCAGCTGTCCGGCGCGCGAGGTGGACCCGAGGCCGACCCGGTCGAACGACGGGACCCTGTCCGGGTCGATGTCCATGTACGGCACACCGTCCCGCTCCCCGAAGACCGCGCTCAGCACCGGGTGGATCCTCGTCTGCGCCCGGACCGCCCGTTCCAGGGCCGCGGTGTCCAGGTCCCCGTGGATCTCGAAGAGGAGCGGGAGATTATAGGTGATCGGCTCCGGCCAGCGCCGGTGGTCCCGGTACATCGTCAGCTGACCGCTCGACAGGTTCCAGCGTTCGCCCGCCGTGCCCGGGGTGCCGGAGAGCACCGAGTCCAGATCCGGCACCCGGCGCGGTGCCTCCCGGTGCAGGACCGCCCAGTCCACCTCGATGCCCGACACCCACAGCGCCGCCAGCCGGGACAGCTCTCCGGTGGCGGCCCAGCGCCGTATCAGCAGGTCCCGCAGATCGCTGTCGTCGCGGATCTCCGCGGCCAGCCCCCGGGCGGCCCCGACGGTGGCCGGGTGTCCCCGGCCGGCCCGCAGGGCGGCCCTCAGCTCCTCGGTCGAGGACACCACGACCGCGTACCGCTCGCCCATCGCCTCCTGTCCCGCCTGGAGCGTGAACGCCAGATCGGCGAGACCGGTGTCCGGGTTGCGGTCGAGGAACCCGGACAGCCTGCCGACGGACGCGGCCAGCTGCCCGGGAGTCCGCGCCGAGAGGACGACGACCTGGTCGGCGGTGGCGGACATACCGTCAGTGGGACGCACGGCACACTCCTCGGTCGTACGGGATCACGCCCACCGGCCGGTGGAACTCCGGTTCACACATGGGAGTTCGCCTCGCTGCTGATCGAAACCGCCGATCTCAGCACATCCAGGAAGGCTCCGCCCCGGCTGCTCATGGTCAGATCCGGCATCACGGCCACCCCCAGCGACACGGAGGGGAGATCCCCGAGGAGCTCGACCTCCCGGACCCTCCCTCCGTCCAGGGTCGTCGTGTTCGGCACACGCTGGCACATCAGCGTGAACCCGGCGCCGGCCGCCACCAGCCCGCGCACGGTCTCCACGCTCGTCGCCGTCATCACCCGGGGCATGCGGACACTGGCGTCGGCGAACAGCGCCTCGGTGTGGCGGAGGACGGCCGGATCGTTCACGGTGACCAGGGGCCGGACGGCCAGCTCGTCCAGGCCGAGGGGGCCGGACAGACCCCTCGGGTCGTCATCGGCCACCAGCGCGTGGACGGGCAGATCGGCCAGGGGGTGAAACCGGGACTCGCCCGACAGGAAGCCGTACGTCACCGCCATCTCGCACCGGCCGTCCTGAAGGGCTTTCAGGACCCCGTCGGCGGATTCCTCGTGGACGTTCAGCCGCAGCGCCCCGTACCGCTCCCCGGCCACCCGGTGGGCCATGGGCAGCAGGAACGGGGAGAGGGCGAGCAGGAATCCGACATCGAGCTGGCCCGCGGTGCCGCCCGCCAGGGCATCGCCCTGGGCCTTGAGGTTCCTGGCCTGGCCCAGCAGCGCGCGCGCCTCCCGCAGGAGATGGCGCCCGCTCGGGGTGAGACTCACCCCACGGGCGTGATGGCGAAGAAGCAGCTGCACACCGAGCTGACGTTCCAGCCGCATCACGGCCGACGACACCGTCGACTGCGAGGCGCACAGCTTCTCGGCCGCCTCCGAGATATTGCCGAGCTCGGCGGACACGACGAAGTACCGCAGTTGCGTCAGGCTGAAGCCCAGGCGGTCGTTCATCGCGCACATCCGGAGCGGTTCTCCCGGGGCCCGGCCGGCCGGCGTCGCTGTCGGGCGGGCGCGGGGCGGAGCACCGGCCGGCGGCCGGGCTCCGTCCGCGCCGTGCCGGTGGCACACGGCTCCATCAGAACCTCTCCCGGACGTCGCTGTGTTCGGACAGCCACTGATGCACCGCGAGGGCGGTCGCGTCGGCGTGTTCCTCCAGCATGGAGAAGTGGTCCCCCGCGACCTCGGTCCGCAGGTGTTCCAGCGGCCAGCCGACACGGGTGTCGTCGCCGAGCAGTTCGGGCAGGGCCTTGTCCTCCGCGGCCCGCACCAGCAGGGTCGGGGTGGTCACCGGCAGCGGGCGCCAGCCGTCGAGCAACTGCGCGTACCACGCCATCGCCGTGAGCTGTTCGTCGACGACCGGAAGCCGCGGGAAGCGGTCCAGCAGCCGCCGCGTGATCACCGTCATGCCCCGGGCCATGGCCTCCCCGGCCGACCGGGGCGTATCGAGCAGCACCAGGGCGGCGGGCGGAGCGCCGGCCGACTCCAGCCGTCGTACGAGCTCGTGAGCCAGCCACCCTCCGGAGGAATAGGCCCCGATCGCGAACGGCCGGCCCTCGAACCGCCTCAGCAGCTTGTCCGCGAGCCGGTCCGCGGCGGCGTCCAGGTTGACGGGCAGCGGCTCCCCGGCCTCGTATCCGGGGACCGCGGCCGTCCATACCTGACGGCGGTCGCGGAGCGCGGCTGCGAACTTCACGTACTGGAACGGCCCGGTGGGGGCGATGAGGGAGGGCAGGCAGACCAGCGCCGGTCCCTGCTCGCCCTCCGAGAGCCGCAGCGTCTCCGGCTCGGGTCCCGCCCCGGCCGCGAAGGTCGGCCGGAGCCGGGCGGCGATCGACAGCAGGTCGGCGGCCTGTTGCGGGGTGCCGGTCTCCAGCGCGGTGCGGAAGAGCGCGGCGATGGGGTGCGACGTGGACGGGGCGGGGGACGCCGTCCGGTCCCGGGGCTCCGGCGACGGCGGGGAGGCGTCACCGGGGACGGCACCGGAGGCGGGTGTCTCCGCCGCGGGGTCCAGCCGTGCGAGGAGGGCTTCCACCTCGCCGCCGCCGGCCGTCAGGAAGTGATCGGCGAGTTCCTCGATGGATTCGGCTTCGAAGAGCAGGGTGGACGACACCTCGCCGAGGTCCTCGCGCAGCGCGTTCGTGAGCTGGAGGACCAGGATGGAATCCATCCCGTAGTCGCTCAGCGGCGCCGAGAGCTCGATCTTCTCCGCCGGAACGCCCAGGGTCCGTGCCGCCTGTTCGCGGAGGTATCCGGCCATGATGCCGGGCCGTCCGCGCGTACCGGTGCCGGGGACGGTGAGCGTCGCGGCCTCGGCCTCGGCCACCGGCTGCGCCGGGATCCGTACCGGAGCCGCCGGGAGTACCGGGGCGACCGGGGTCTCCGGCGCTGCCGGGGTTCGGGGTGCCGGCGGGGCCGCCCGGACGGGCGCGGGCTCCGGCGGTGCGGTGATCTCGGGCGTGGTCCTCGCCGGTGTGCGGGGCGTGGGTTTCCGCTGTGCCGTCGGGGCCACGGACCGGCGCGCGATCCCGTCGCTCTCGGCGGCGATGATCTGCTGCCCGAGCTCAAGTGCCTGGGGCAGCACGGAGACGACCGAGGGGAATCCCTCGCCCGCCAGCACCTCCCGCCAGTTCGCGGGTGACAGCGCGGGCGAACCCGGCACGCGCAGCGAGTGGTCCTCGAAGAGCCACCAGCCCTCCAGCAGCCCGAATGTGAGGTGGCTGGAGAGATCGAACGTCGCGAGTTCGTTCATCAGGAGCCACCCGCCGTCGCGCATGGTCGCCTTGGCGTTGCGGATGGTGTTCCGGGTGTCGCGCGTCGCGTGCAGCACGTTGGCGGCGATGACCAGGTCGTAGCTGCCGACGTCCATGCCCTGGCCCGTCGGCGGCTTCTCGGCGTCGAAGCGGGCGTAGGTGAGGTAGGGGACCTCCGGTCCGTACTCGGTCCGGGCGTGGTTCAGGAACGCCTTGGAGAGATCGGTGTACGTGTAGGTCTCGATGTGGTCCTGGAACGGGCGCAGGGCCGCGAACATCCCCACGCTGGTGCCGCCCGTGCCGGCGCCGATCTCCAGGATGCGAAGACGTGCGGTCGGGTCCAGGCGCAGCCGTTCGGCGACGATGGCGGCCGCCGCGTCCGACATGGCGCGGTTGTACATGTCGGCCACGCGGTTGTTGCGGTACGTGCCTTCGACGAGCGCGACGGAGCCGCGCGGGAACATGATGTCCGTCGGCCTGGTCCGGCCGGTGAGGATGTCGGGCAGGGCCCGCAGGGTGGCGTCGAGCAGGGCGAGTTCGGCGCTCTTGTCGGGGTCCGCGGACCACTGCGCGCGGCACCGGTCCCACTCCTCGTCGAGGATGCCGAGCGGCGGGGCGGACTCCGGTACGGCGCGGAGGGCGTGGTCGAGCCACGGGCCGTACCGCTCCAGGATTCCGGCACGCCGGCGGAGCCCGGCGATGTCGGCGGCGGACGAGGGTGTGCCCGATCCGCCGAGGCCGCCGAGCGCTTCGAGGTGGCCGCGGATCATACGGGCGAGAAGCGGATCGCGCTCGGTCCTGCGCCAGGTGGCGATCGCGCGCATGGCCTCCCACGCGGAGGGCTCGGTGGTGCCCGCCACGACGGCGGCGGGGGCGACATGGGACCGTGCCCGCGCGTGGACGGTGAGCCGCGTCGCCGGGTCGATCCCCCCGATGGCGTCGGGATTCCTCAGTTTGATGAAGCTCAGCTGGCGCTGCGGGCCGCCGAGCAGCGTGTCGAGCGCCGCCATCGCCTCCGGCGGTTCGATCGAGACGAGGCCCCAGCGCGCCATGCTCGCCCGGTGGAGTTCGGACGAGGCGCTGCCGATGCTCCCCCACCAGCCCCAGTTCATCACCTTCACCGGGCATGTCCAGTGCTGGTGGAGGAAGTGGGCGTAGGCGTCGCTGAAGGTGCATCCGGCCGCGTAGTTGGCCTGGCCCGCGGCCGTCGTGAACGACTGCACGGACGAGAAGAAGAGGACGAAGTCCAGTGTCTCCTCCGCGAACACCTCGGCCATCGCCACGCTGACGTCGGCCTTCGCGCCGAGGCTCGCGCGCAGTGTCGCTTCGTCCATCCTCGCCAGGCTCTGGTCCCGCAGGACGAGCGCCGCCTGGACGACACCGTCGATCCGGGGGTGATGCCTCCTGATCTCCTCGTGGGCGGCGCGCAGCGCGACGGGGTCCGCGGCGTCGGCGCAGATGTAGCGCACACTGCCGCGGCCGGTGGTCAGTTTCGCCTCGATCGAGGCGTCCAGCGGGCGGCGGCCGATCCAGATCACATGAGCGCCGTAGCGCTGGACGACATGCTCGGTCCATACGGTGCCCAGTCCGCCCGCGCCTCCGATCACGACATAGACGCCGCCTTCCCGGTACGCGGCCCGCTCCGTCCTCCCGGGGTCGTTCGGCGCCCAGCGGCGTACCAGCCACTGGCCCGCGCGGCGCACCAGGACGTCGGTGCCGACGTGGCCGGGGAGTGCCGGAAGGTCCTCGGGCAGGTCCGTGGTGTCGAGGTCGATCCGGCGGACCGACCAGTTCGCGTACTCCTGCCCGAGCGACCCGAACAGCCCGTGCAGTCCGGCGTGGGCGGGTGCGGCCTGCTCGCTGTCGTACGTGGCCATGGCGCGTCGCGTGATCAGGGTCACGGTCAGCGGGCGGGCGTCGTGTCCCGTGCGGACGAGGGCCTTGATCATGCGGAAGGCGGCGATGACACCGTCCTCCTGGGCGGCGGTGAAGCCGGCCGTGTCGGTCGGCAGGAGGGCCGTCCCGCTCTCCCGGCCCGCGTCGGGCGCGATCCAGACGAGATGGCCGATGGCCGCCGATGCCCGGAGCCGGGAGGCGATCTCGTCGGTCGACGCGCCCGGTGCGAGGTCCCACACCGTGGCCCGGGGGTACTGACGGGCGAGCGCGGAGCGCTGTCCGGTGCTTCCTCCCACGACGAGTACCCGGTCCGTCGACGGGGCCGCGGCTTCGTGCGGGGTGTCGTCCGGCAGGGGTTCCCAGACCGGTGCGAACAGCGAGGGTGCCGGTTCCTTCACCCGGCGCGAGGTGTATCCGCTCATCCGGACACGGATCTCGCCGTCGTCGTCGACGAGGTCCACGTCGAGGCGGCTCAGTGCGGTCGGCGTCCGCGTGGCGTCCGCGACACGGACGACCGCCCACACCCGGGCCGGGCACGGGGCGAGGAGTTCGAACCGGTCGAGCGCGAACGGCACCACGGTCTCCGGCGAGTCCGCGCCCTCGGTGAGGTGCAGGGCGGTCGAGGCCTGGATGGCGGAGTCCAGCAGGGCCGGGGGCAGGACGTACGCGGCGTCGGCCGGGGCGGCCCCGCCGGGCAGGCCGAGCCGGGCCAGGACGGTGCCGTCACCCACATGTGCCTCGCGGACGGCGCGCAGCGAGGCACCGTGGACGATGCCCATCGCGGCGAGCGCCTCATGGATGCGCTCCGCCGACACGGTCCTCGCGCAGGCCGCGCGGAGCGAGGTGAGGTCGACGCGGTCGGGGCGCACCGTGCCGGAGGGTGAGAGGCGCCCGGTGGAGACCACGACGGCTTCGCCGGCCGGGTCGCTCTTCGCGGCGATCTCGAAGGCGAGTTCGCCGCCCTTCGCCGGTTTCACCAGGACCTCGACGCTCAGGAGCTCACCGTCGAGCGCGGCCGGCCGCACCCAGGTGATGTCGCGCATCAGCAGGGGCTCCGTCCCGTCGGCGCCCCAGGCCCGGACCGCGGTCTCCCGTGCCATTTCGAGTTGGGCGACGCCGGGCAGGACGTGCTGCCCGCGCACCGTGTGGTCGCGGAGGACGGGCTCGTCGCCCCGGAACACCGTCGAGGCCCGCAGTGCGCCGGGGGTGCCGGGCACGGCCTCGGACCGGTGGATCAGGGGGTGTTCCGTCACCGGCACGCGCACCGCCGCGGGGCGGGCCGGCGGTGCGGGGGACGCGGGCGGAGGCCCGGCCCAGTGGCTCTCCCGGGCGAAGGGGTACGTCGGCAGGGGGACCCGCAGATGGGCTCCCGCCGCGAACACCGTACCGAGGTCGAGGTCGGCTCCCCGGGTGAGGTGCCGGGCGAGGGCGGTGAGGTCGGCGCGGTGGGCGTCGCTGTCCCCTCCGGTGTCCGCCGGGTCCGCGCAGCGTCGCAGCACGGCCGCGCCCTCGTCCTTCGCCGCGCCCGCTCCTGCCCCGCGCGCCGGCGGCGCGTGGCCGGTGAACGCCCGTGTTCCGTCGAGCCCTTCGTCGAGGATCCGCAGCAGCTCGGCGCGGTCCGCGACCACGCAGGCGAACCGGTGGGCGAACCGGTCCCTTCCCACGGCGAGTGTGTAGGCGAGGTCGCCCAGGTCCGGGGCGTCGGGCCGCCGGCAGTGTGCCGCCAGGGCGGTCAGCCGGCGGGCCAGCTGCTCACGCGAGTGCGCCGAGAGAACGACGAGGTACGCGGAACGGTGCGCACGGGCCCCTGCCCGGGAGGCGGGCGGTGCCTCCTCGATGACGAGATGCGCGTTGGTGCCGCTCGCGCCGAAGGAGCTGACGGCTCCCCGGCGGGGTGCGCCGCCGGGCGGGGCCTCCCAGCGGTGGTTGCGTGTGCTGGGGTAGAAGGGGCTGTCCTCGATGCTGATGGCGGCGTTCGGCTTCTCGAAGTGGAGCGAGGCGGGGATCTGTTCGTGCCGCATCGCGAGGAGGATCTTGAACACCCCCGCGACCCCGGCGGCGAACTGGGTGTGCCCCAGGTTCGTCTTGACCGATCCCAGCGCGCAGTATCCGCTCCTCCCGGTGCCTGCCCGGAACGCACGGGTGAGCGCCGAGAATTCGATGGGGTCGCCGAGCGGGGTCCCGGTGCCGTGCGCCTCCAGGAGCTGGATGGATTCGACGTCGATGCCGAAGGTCTCGTAGGTGTCGCGGAGCAGGTGCTCCTGCGAGACGGAGCTGGGCGCCGTGATGCCGTTGGTGGCACCGTCGTGGTTGCTGCCCACGGCGCGGATCACGCCGTGGACGTGGTCGCCGTCGGCGAGGGCCTCGTCCAGCCGCTTGAGGACGAGCACCCCGACGCCCTCGCCCGGCACGAAGCCGTCGGCACGGTGGTCGAAGGTGTGGCAGCGTCCCGTGGCCGAGAGCATTCCGGCGCGTCCGGCCCGCTCGTAGAGGCGTGGCGTCGACTGGACGAAGACACCGCCCGCCAGCGCCATTTCCGTCTCGCCGGACCAGAGCCCCCGGCACGCGAGGTCGATCGCGACGAGCGAGCTGGAGCACGAGGTGTCGACCGCCAGTGCGGGACCCTTCAGGTTCAGGAAGTAGGAGACACGGGCCGGGATGAGGGAGGCCATGTTCCCCCAGAACGCCTGGGCCGGCGCGTCCTGTCCGACGAGGTCCTGGTAGTCGCCGTTGGAGCAGCCCACGTACACACCGCAGCGGGTCTCGCTCAGCTGCCGGCCGGCGTATCCGGCGTCCTCCAGCGCCTTGTACGACTCTTCGAGGAGCAGGCGCTGCTGGGGGTCCATCACTGCGGCCTCGACGCCCGAGATGCCGAAGAACAGCGGGTCGAACCGGTCGATCCCGTCGAGGAATCCGCCGCGTGTGCAGCGCGCCGATCCATCGGCCCCGCTGTCGGCGAGATTCCAGCGGGTGGCTTCGGTGACCAGATCGTCACCGTTCACGAGGTGGGTCCAGAGGTCGTCGAGGGTGTCGGAACCGGCGTACCGTCCGCTCATCCCGACGATGGCGATCGGCGTCCGGCCGGTGGAGCGGCCGGCGGGCCGGTCCGCGGGAGCGGCGGCGGTGGCGGTGGCGGTGGCGGGAGTGATCCGTGGATGGTCGTCGGCGGCCTCGGCCCGTGCCGGGGCGGGGGCGTCGATGTCGCCGTACTCGGCGAGCAGATGCGCGACCAGACGGTCGGCGGAGCTGTGGTCGAAGACGACGCCGGTCGAGAGGTCGATGTCGAGCGTCTCGTTGAGCAGATGGACGAGTCGGACGGCGAGAATGGAGTCGAGTCCGTAGTCGGCGAACGCGAGCCCGCCGTCGAGTTCGTCCGGGGACATGACCAGGACTTCCGCGATCTTCTCCGCCACGACGCGCGCCACCCGTTCGTCCCGGGTGAGGCCGGAGTCCACCTCGTCCATGGGGCCGGGTGCGACGGGCGCGGTGGGCTCGGGCGCGATGGGCCGGGTGGTCCCGGGCGTGGCCGGCGCCGGTGCCGCTGAGGCGGGGGCGTCGCCGCCCTCGGTCACCCGGCGGACGGGCTCCAGGTCCCCGATCCAGAAGCGGTCCCCGGCGAACGGGTACGTCGGCAGGGAGATCCGGCGGGGCGCGGCCGTCGCGTGCAGCGTCCGCCAGTCCAGCTCCACGCCGCCGGCCCAGAGCGCGGCCAGCTTGTCGTGCTTGCCCGCCCGTGCCCACCGTTCGATCAGCAGTTCCCGCAGGTCGTCGTCGGCGGAGATCTCGGCGACGGCTCCCGGCAGCTGTCCGGCGCTGCCCCGGTGGACTCCCGGCGTGCCCGCTCCGTCCCCGTTCTCCGTGTATCCGCGCAGTACGCGCCGGAGTTCGGGCAGGGAGGCCACGGTCACCGCCAGGCGCTCCCGCATCGCCTCACGTCCGGTCTGGAGCGTGAAGGCGAGGTCCGCCAGGGCGACCGCGCCGCCCTCCGTGTCCTCCCGTTCGAGGAACGCCAGCAGCCGTGCGGCGGAGTGCCGCAGCCGCTCCGGTGTCCGCGCGGAGAGGACGACGATGTGCTCGCCCCCGTCGGGGGCCGCCCGGTCGCCGTCGTCGGCCGCCACGTACTCCTCAAGGATCACGTGTGCGTTCGACCCGCCGGCTCCGAAGGAGGAGACCGCGGCGATCCTCGGCCGTTCGGACTCCCACGGTGTGAGGGCCCGCTGGACGAAGAACGGTGTCCCGTCGAACCCGATTCCGGGGTTCAGCTCCTCGGCGTGCAGGCTCGGCACGAGCGTGCGGTGCCGGAGCTGGAGCACGGCCTTGGTGACACCCGCGATGCCCGCGGCGGCCTCCAGATGGCCGATCCCCGACTTCACGGAGCCGAGCGCGCAGAACTGCCGCTCGTCCGTGGACTCCTCGAAGGCGAGCGAAAGGCCCTTCACCTCGATCGGATCGCCCAGCTCCGTACCCGTGCCGTGCGCCTCGACACAGCCCACCTCGCGCGCCGGAATCCCGGCCCGGGTCAGCACCTCACCGATCAGTTCCGCCTGGGCGGTCGGGCTCGGCACCGTGTATCCGTGCGACCGCCCGCCGTGGTTGATACCGGTCCCGCGGACCACCGCGAGCACCCGGTCGCCGTCCGCCAGAGCGCGCCCGAGCGGCTTCAGCAGCACGGCGCCCACGCCCTCGCCGGGCACGAACCCGTCACCGCCGCTGCCGAAGCTCCGTACCCGGGCCTGCGAGGACAGCATGGTGGAGCGGCACAGCTCGACGTAGTCGGAGGGGTGCAGATACAGGTTCACCCCACCGGCGATGGCCATCTCGCAGGAGCCCCGTCGAAGGTGCTCGCAGGCCTCGTGGATCGCGGTGAGCGAGGACGAGCACATCGTGTCGATCGTCAGGCTGGGCCCATGGAGGTCCAGGACGTAGGAGGTCCGTGCGCTGAGCGAGGCGAAGGACAGCGCGGGCACGACCGTCTCGCCCGAGGGCAGCCGGGCCTCGCCGTGCCGTGCGTGACCGGACTTGGTCACCCCGGCGAAGACCCCGACCCGGCTCCGGTGGCGGCGCGCCAGCTCCTCGCGGGTGTAGCCCGCGTCCTCGATCACCTCCCAGGCGGCCTGGAGGAAGAGGCGCTCCTGCGGATCCATGGTGTAGGCGTCGCGCGGCGCGATCCGGAAGAAGTGCGGATCGAACGCGTCGAAGTCGTCCAGGAATCCGCCCCATTTGCTGTAACTGCGCCCCGTGGCGATGGCTGTGGCGCGGTCCGGTTCGTAGAAGCCGTCCAGCGGCCAGCGGCCGGGCGGGATCTCCGTGATGGCGTCCCGTCCCGCCTTGAGGTTCTCCCAGAACTCGTCGGTGTTCGCGGCCTGCGGGTAGCGCCCGCTCATTCCGATGATCGCGATGGCTTCGTCGGGGCCGGGCGTGCCGGGGGCGCCGGATGCCGCGGAGCCGGGCCGTGCCGCCGTCGTCCCCGCGGTGCCCGACGCCGCGCCGGACGGTGCGGCGGAGGGTGCGCCGGTCGGTGCGCCGGGAGCCGAGGGGGCATGCCTCCCGGCGAAGTGCCCGGCGACGGCGCGCAGGGTGGGGGATTCGTAGAAGAGCGTCGTCGGAACCTCTCCGTACACGGTGGACAGCTCCCTGTTCAGCTGGACGATCATGACCGAGTCGAGGGCCATGTCGTCGAGCGGCCGGTCGGCGTCGATGTCGGGGAGCGGAAGCTTCGTGACGCGGGCGAAGAGTTCCACGACCGAGCGGAGCGTCTCCCGGTCGGGCTGCCCGCCGGCCGTCCCCGGCACGGACACGGGAGCGGGGACGGAGGCGACGGGGGCGGGGACCGGGACGGAGGCAGCGGGAGCGGAGGCGGGGGTGAGCGCCCGTCCGGGGACGGCCTTCGCCGCGTCGCCGTGGTGCACCCAGATCTGGTCCTCGCCCGACCCGCCGAGCCGCCAGGCGCCCAGAAGGGCGTCGATGCCCTCGTCCGACTCCATGGGCACGAGGCCGCGGTGGCGCCGGAGGTAGGCGCGGGTCGCGTCGTCGACCGCCATTCCCCCGTCCTTCCAGAGCGGCCACGCGATCGAGAGCGTACGGCCCGGCCGCTCGCCAGCCGCGACGCGCTCGTTGCGGCGGGCGGCGAACGCGCCGAGATAGGCGTTGGCCGTCGCGTAGTCGCACTGGCCGGGATTTCCGGTGATGGCGGCGCCCGACGAGAAGAGCAGGAAGGCTTCGAGCGGCAGATGCGCCGTGGCCCGGTCCAGGTGCACAAGGCCGTCGGTCTTCGGCGCGAGGACGCTCTCCCACTCCTCCGCGGACTTGTCCGTCAGATATGCGTCGTGGATCACGCCCGCCGCGTGGATGACTCCGTGGATCGCGCCGCTCTCCTCACCCACGCGCGAGACGAGATGACGCACCTCCTCCCAGCGCGAGACATCCGCGACGGCGTACCGGGCGACCGCCCCGGCCTCCCGCAGCTCGTCGAGCAGCCGGCCGGTCCGGGTGTCCGGTGCCGACCGTCCGACGAGGACGAGCGTGGGGCGGGCGCAGTCCCGTGCGATGCGGCGGGCGACGACGGCGCCGATGCCTCCGGCCCCTCCTGTGATCAGGTACACGCCCTCCGAGCGCCACGGTGTGCCCGTACCGCCGGCCTCCTTCGGCGCCCAGGTCCGCACCCGTCGTCCGGCTTCCCGGTGAAGGACGAGTCCGTCGTCCGCGTGCCGCGCGTTCTCCACGACGAGGGCCGCGATGCCGTCCGCGTCGCTCTCTTCTTCGAGACCGACAACCTGCCCGGTGATGTGCGGGTGTTCGAGCGTCGTCGTGCGCAGAAGGCCCGCCAGCGCCAGTGCGACCGCCTCGTCGCCGTCCGCCGGTGTCACCACCTGCACGAGCGTGGTACCGCCCGCCTGTCCGGCGAGCGTGCGGACGATCTCGAAGACCTGCCGGGAGAGGTCGGTGAAGCGGCTCTCGGGACGCCGCTTGGTGGTCGTCACGGTGTGGCAGCGCGCACCCGGCAGCCGTTGTTCGACGGCGTCCCGCGCTGCCGCCGCCGCTCCGCAGAGGACCACGGCATGACGCGTGTACGTCATCTCGCCGGCGCCGCCCGATGTCACGGGCTTCGGGGTCCAGCGGGGTACGAGCAGGGTGGTCGTGGCAGCGCCTGCGGGTACGGCGGCACGGCCGCTCACCGGGCTGCTTCCGGTCCCGGCCGTGCTCGCGGCCACCGCGGCGCTCGCGGTCGCCTCGGCGCCGTCCGGGAGCCAGTACCTGTCGCGTGCGAACGGGTACGTGGGCAGATGCGCGCGGCGCGGCGCGGCGGATCCGGTGGCTTCGTGCAGCCGGCGCCAGTCCACTTCGGCGCCTTCGCTCCAGCGTGCGATCACGTCGTCGAGGCCGTCCGCAACGGGCTCGGTGCCCTGCCGCGCGTCAGTGCCGCGCCGCTGATCCGGCGCAGTCGTCCCGTTGATGAACTCCCGCAGTTTTTCCGCGAGTTCACGACGGGACGCGACGACCCAGCCGACCCGCACGGCCATGGCCTCGCGCCCGGTCTGGAGCGTCCACGCGATCGAGGCGAGCGGGGCGGGCCGGGGAGCGTTGTCCTCGATGTGGGCGAGCAGGTCCCGCGCCCGCTCGCGCAGCTGCTGTTGCGTACGGGCCGACAGGGGTACGGCCACGCGGTCGCCGGGGCCGTCCGCCGCCCGCCCCGCAGACGCGTCCGCGCCCGGTCCGGCGTAGTCCTCGACCACGACATGGCAGTTCGCGCCGCCGAAGCCGAAGCTGCTGACTCCCGCCCGGCGCGGCACGGGGACGCCGTCACGGTCGCGGGAGCGTTCCCAGGGCTGACCGGCGCGCACGAGGCGGAACGGGCTGCCGTCGAGCTGGATGTAGGGATTGATCTCGTCGCAGTTCCGGGTCGGCGGCAGCGTGCCGTGTTCCATCGCGAGAAGCACCTTGAGCAGCCCGGCGATCCCGGCGGCGGCTTCCAGATGCCCGATGTTGGTCTTCACCGAACCGAGTCCGCAGGTCGCGGTGCCGTCGGCGCCCAGCTGACGGAAGGCGCTCTGGAGCGCGCGCACCTCGACGGGATCGCCCAGGGCCGTACCGGTGCCGTGGGCCTCCACATAGCCGATCGTGCGGGGGTCGATGCCGCCCAGCGCGCGGACCACGAGGTCGGTCTGCGCGGTGCCGTTGGGCGCGGTGAGGGAGTTCGCCCGCCCGCCGTGGTTCTCGGCGTTCCCGACGATCACGCCGAGGATGGCGTCCCCGTCCCGCTCGGCGTCCGCGAGGGGCTTCAGCACGACGGCGCCGACGCCCTCGCCCCGGACGTACCCGTTCGCGTCGCTCGCGAAGGTCTTGCACCGTCCGTCCGGGCTCAGCATGCCGGCCCGCGCCGCGCTGACGAAGGTGTCGACGCTGAGGAGCAGGTTCACCCCGCCCGCGATCGCGGCGTCGCACGCCCCGGAGCGGATGGCCTCGACGGCCCGGTGGACGGCGACGAGCGAGCTGGAGCAGGCCGTGTCGACCGGCTGGCTGGGACCGTGGATGTCGAGTACGTACGAGATGCGGTTGGCGAGCATGGAGTGGGCGTTGCCCGTGGAGGTGAAGGCGTCCGGCGGGGTGCCGTGGGCCGCGAGCAGGGTCGCGTAGTCGGTCCCCGAGACACCGAAGAACAGCCCGGTGCTGTCCGGCAGACCGGAGGGCGTGTAGCCGCTGTGCTCCAGCGCGTTCCAGACCGTCTGGAGCGCCAGGCGGTGCTGCGGGTCCATCAGCTCGGCCTCGCGCGGCAGGATGCGGAAGAAGGCGGCGTCGAAGGCGTCCACATCGTCCAGGACGCCCGCGTGGCGCGGGAACTCGGACGCCTCCACGATCCGCCGGTAGGCCTCGTCGTACCGGTCGAGGGGGAACGCCGTGACGTTGTCCGCCCCCGCGGCCAGGTTCTCCCAGTACGCCTCCAGGCCGGGTGCGCCGGGGAAGCGGCCCGCGGCTCCGATGACGGCGACCGGCATGCGCGGGTCCGCGGGCGCCGGGCGGTGCGGGACGGTCTCCCGCACCGCACCGGTGGTCTCGGCCGTCCCGTCGTGGACCGGGTCCGAGTGACCGGGGGCGGCGCGGTGCCCGGCGGGGGCCTGTGGGAGCGACCGTTCGTACGCCACGCGCAGCGGGCCCTCGTATTCCGCGGCGAGGTGCCTGCCCAGTGAGTCGAACGTGTTCCGGTCGAAGAAGACCGCGGGGGTCAGATCGATGCCGAGCCGCTCGCGCACCCGCTTGGAGAGGGAGACGAGCGAGATCGAGTCGAAGCCGAACGCGTCGAAGCCCGTAAGGGGGTCGAGTTCGGCGAGTTCGAACTTGAGAATGCCGCTCGCCATGTCACGCAGCTCGTCCACCGCGAAGGAGATGATGCCGTCGCTGTCCTGGTGGGGCGTGCGGCTGTCCGTCGCCTCGGTCGCGTCCACAGCGCCTGAGCCCACTGCCTCTTCCTTTCGGGGTCCTTCGTCATCGCCGCACCACATGTCGCGGAGAACCGCGGTCACTTCGCCGTGCCGGTCCAGCAGGCTGACGGAACCGCCCAGGCCCTCGCCGTCCGCGGTCACGTCGAGGACGACATGGGCCACCGGTTCACCGGCGGCGCTCCCCTCGGCGAGGAGCCGGATCTCGTCGATCCGGTGCGGTGCGGTCCGCGCCCAGTGCGGCAGGCCCGCCCGCTTCGCCTCGTACTGGATGCCCTGCGCGACAGCGGCGAGGACATGCGGCGCGAGGGTGACGTTCGGTTTCACATGGTCGCGCTGGAGCTCGGGGGTGGTGACCCCGAGCACCAGTCGTCCGTCCGGCAGCCGGTGTGCGCTCTCGGTGCCGTTGAGCTCCGGTGTGTATCCGAGTCCGCCTTCGGCGAGTTCCGCGAGGAATTCGGCGCGGGTGCGCGGTTCCAACGGGCCGGCCGTGAGATCCGCCGGCGCAATCCCCGTGAAGGCTTTCGCGCGGAACCTGCCGGACGGCGGTGTGCGGTCCTCATCACCCGCGGTGACGTCGAACGCCGCGACGGGCACCCGTGCCCCCGACGCGTCCTCCGCGAACACGAGGGCGGAGGCCGACTTCCCGTCGGTGGCGGGGTCGAAGGACGTCGTCAGCCGGGCCGCGGTCGTCCAGGGCACCGGCCCCGGCAGGCGCAGCCCGCGCACGACGGATCCGTCGGAGAATCCGGAGACCCTCGTGGCGGCGATCGCCAGATCGACGGCGTACGTGGGAACCACGGTCCGCCGGCTGTCGTGGCGCTCCCCCGATGTGCAGCCGTAGTCCAGGAGATCGTCCAGGTGGACGTCCAGCACGTACCGCAGCCCGCTCACGTCGGACTCGTTCCGGCCGAGGAAGGGGTGGAGCTTCTCGCGGAGTGCGAGCGGTGCGGTCACGGACGGCGCGCCGTCCTCCTGGGCGACCCAGCAGCGCACGCGCTCGAAGGGGTACGCGGGCAGGGAGACCCGCCGGGGTGCGCGCGCCCCCCGTACGGCCCCGCTCCAGTCGACGCTCCTGCCGCCCGTCCAGGTGGTCGCCAGCGTCCGCAGGTCCTCGCTTCGCCCGTCACCGCTCGCGAGAGCGGCTGCCGGGTCCCGGTCCCCCGCCAGATAGCGGTCGACGGCGGCGATGGCCTCGCCGGTGGTCCTGGCGAGGAATGCCCAGCGGTGCGGGAGTTCGTTCTTGCCGACGCGGAGGGTGAAGGCGATCGACGCGGTGTCGGTCTCCGTCCCGGCGGCGAGGAACGCGCGGAAGCGGCCGAGGTACGCGGCGAGCGCGGACTCGTTCATCGCGGAGAAGACGAAGAGTTCCTCGGGCCCGTCCCCCGTACCGCGCGGGACGCTGTCGGTGCGCGGGTATTCCTCCAGGATGATGTGCGAGTTCATCCCGCCCGCGCCGATCGAGGTGATGCCCGCCCGCCGGGGGTGGGTGATCCGGCGTCCGTCGACGGTCGTCACCGCCGGCTCCCAGGCGGCCAGTCGCTGCTGCACCCGGAACGGGGTGCGGGAGAAGTCGATGTCCGGGTTCGTCACCGAGCTGTGCAGCGAGGGGGCCAGTTTCCCCTTCTGGAACTGCAGGACCACCTTCGCGATGCCGATCATTCCGGCGGCGTGCAGCAGGTGTCCCATGTTGGACTTGACCGAGCCGATCGCGCAGAACTGGCTGTCCCGGGTGTACTTCTGGTAGGCGGTGGTCAGCGCCTTGACCTCGATCGGGTCGCCCAGTGAGGTCCCGGATCCATGGGCCTCCACATAGCTGATGGTCCGGGGGTCGACCCCCGCGTCGTCGATCGCCTTCTCGATCGCACGGGCCTGCATCCGCGGGCTGGGGACCGTGAACCCGTTGCGCACACCCGCGTTGGCCAGTGCCGTTCCCTTGATGACCGCGTACACGTGGTCGCCGTCGCGCTCGGCCTCGACGAGCGGCTTGAGGACGACGGCGCCGACGCCCTCACCGAGGATGGTCCCGTCCGCGCCGACGCCGAAGCTCCGGATCACGTCCGAGGTCGCCGTCGTGAAGTGCTCCTGCGAGGAGCTGATGAGGTTGTACGGGTGCAGAAGCAGGTTCACCCCGCCCGCGACGGCCATCCTGCACTCGCGCGCCCGGAGCATCTGCACGGCCTGGTGCACACAGGTCGAGGATCCCGAGCACATCGTGTCCACGAAGATCGAGGGCCCGGTGAGTCCGTAGAAGTAGGAGAGCATGTTGGGCAGCGTCCCCGTGTAGCTGCCGCTGGCCTGCGACCCGCGCGTCAGGCTGTTCTGGAATCCGTACAGGCCGTAGTGGTTGCTCATGGACCCGACGAGTACGCCGACGTCACCCTCGTACATCCGGTGGATCGTCTCGCGCGAATAGCCCGCGTCCTCCAGCGCCTCGACGCCGGTCCGGAGGAACATCCGCACCTCGGGCGACATGCTCTCGGCGTCGCGCTTGGAGATACGGAAGTAGCGGGGGTCGAAGGTGTCGATGTCCTGGAGGAAGGTGCCGGTGCGGATGGAGCTCTTGCCCAGGACGCTGCGGTCGCGGCTGTAGACCGCGTCGTGGTCCCAGCGCTCGCGCGGCACTTCCCTGAACTCGTGGCGGCCCTCTTCGAGCACCGACCACAGCTCGTCGAGCGTGTCCGCTCCCGGGTACGTCCCCGAGATGCCGATGATCGCGATGTCGTGGTAGTCGTCGCGGTCCGGTGCGGGGGCGGTGTCGTACCGCTCGTCGGCCGTGGGCGTGGCGGTGACCGGTGCGAGGTGTGCGGGCGCGGCGGGAGCCGGCGCGCCGGCCGCCTCGGCGGAGGCCGGCGGCGGGTCTCCGGCGCCGAGGACCGCGCGCAGCGTTTCGCCGTGCTCCGCGATGAAGTGGCCTGCGACGCCCTCGATACTGGTGTGCTCGAAGAAGATCGTCTTGGACAGCGGGCCGAAGAGCTCTTCGAGCGACGAGGTCGTCTCCAGGATGGCCAGCGAGTCGATGCCGTACTCGACGAGGTTGGCCCTCTCGTCGATCGTCCCGGGGTCGCGGTGCAGCACGTCGCCCACGACGCGCCGCAGGAGTGCGGTCGTCCGTTCCGTCAGATCTTCCCCGGCGACGGCGGGGACCGTGTCCACGGGCACGGAAGCGGGCGCCCGCGGGGGCGGGGCGGAGGCCGTGAGCGTCGCCGCCGCGCCGTACGCCACCACGACCTGTTCGGGCCCGTCGCGCAGCACGCGGCCCAGTACCCGAAGGCCGTCCTCCGTCGGGAGGGGCTCCCAGCCGCGGTCCCGGCGCATCGCCTCCCGCGTCACGGAGTCCATGGTCATCCCGCCGTCGGCCCAGAGCGGCCAGCCGACCGCGCAGGTCCGCCCGGTGCGCTCGCCGAGGCCGACGAGGGCCCGGCGATGGTGGGCGAAGGCGTCCAGGAAGGTGTTGGCCGCCGCGTAGTCCGACTGCCCCGGGTTACCGAACACCCCCGCCACCGAGGAGAAGGCGACGAAGAAGTCCAGCGCGAGGCCGCGGGAGGCGGCGTCGAGGTTGAGAACGCCGTCGATCTTCGGCTCCAGCACCGCCCGGAGGTCGGAGAGGTCCTTGGTGAAGAGGTACGAGTCACGCAGGACGCCGGCCGCGTGGACGATGCCGTCGACCCTTCCGTGGTCCCGGACGAGGGCGCCGACCGCCCCGTCCACCTCCGCCCTCGACCCCACGTCGACGGGGAGGTAGTGGGCGTCGACCCCTTCCTCGCGCAGCGTTCGCAGGGCCGCCTCGCTCGCGGGTCCGGGCGCCGACCGCCCGCTCAGCACGACGGTGACCCCGGCGCGGCGGCCGAAGTACCGTGCGACATGCAGCCCCAGGCCGCCGAGGCCGCCCGTGATCCAGTAGACCCCGCCCTCCTTCAGCGGCGGGACCTCGGGCCCCTCGCCCAGGCCGAGTTCCACGGTCCGGGACGCCTCGCGCGTACCGTCCGCGCCGTAGCGGATCTCGCAGTCGGGCCCCCGGTCCGCCGCCTCCGCCCGCAGGATCTCCGCGATCCGCTCCGGCGGCGCGGTGTCGAGCCCGGCGACGCGTACGAGACGGCCCGAGATGCGCGGGTTCTCCAGCACGAGGGTCCGGAACAGGCCGGTGAGCGGCGCGTGGTGGTGGCGCGGTGTCCGGTCGTCCACCAGGGCGACGAACCGGTGCGCTCCCCCGGGCTTCGACCTCACCAGTTCCGTGACGTGTCCGAAGAGCAGATCCAGCACGGCCCCGGCGCCATCGGCGACATGGGCGGGCGCGACCTCGGGGAGGCCGGTGACGGGGAAGCCGGTGGTCTTCCCCACGGCGGCGCTGTGTCCGGCCGCGCCTCCGCCGAGGTATCCGCGCACGGACGGGAGGGGCGCCCCCTCCGCGTGTACGTCCAGGGGCGCACGCACCCAGTCGACGGCGGCGGTCACGACGCCGGTGCCGTGCGCGGGCCGCGCCGGGTCCGTGCGCTGGACCAGCCCGCGCAGCGCGACGCTCACGACGCCCTGCGCGTCGCAGAGGTCGATGTCGAACATGTCCAGGGTGCTGTGTCCCGCACGGCGCCGCACCCACGCCCAGGTCTCGGCCCCGCAGGGGCCGTACACCGCGAGTTCCTCGAAGGCGAACGGCAGTGCCGGAGTGTCGGCCTGCTGGTCCGATGTCTGTGCCATGAGCACGAGCGAGGCCTGGAGGGCGGCGTCGAGCACGCTCGGGGGCAGTACGCACCCGGTGTCCCCGGCCCGGCCGGCGGCGGGCTTCCCGATGCGCGCGACCAGTTCCCGTGTGCCCAGCCGGATCCGCTCCAGGCCGCGCATGGCGGGCCCGTACTCCAGCCCCCGGGCGTGGAAGGCCGCGTACGCCTCCGCCGGTGCGCACTCCCCGGGGCAGGCGGCCAGCAGCCGGTCGAGATCGAGCCGTTCCGGCCGCTCGGGCCCGCCGATCACGACGATGCCCGAGCTGTGGGCCACGGGCTCGCCGGTGCCGGTGGAGATCTCGAAGGCCGTCGCGCCGCCGGCCTGCGGGGTGAGCGCCACGTGCGCGTCGACCGGTGCGTCCCCCACGACGAGCGGGCGCGTCCACGCGACGTTACGGAGTGCGAGTACGGCGGGCGCCGCGGCGTCGCGCCCCACCGCGCGCTCCACCGCGGCGCGCGCCATCTCCACCTGGGCCGCGGCCGGCAGTACCCGCCGTCCGCCCACGATGTGCGAGGCGAGGAACGGCTCCTCCCCGGTGAAGAGGGAGCTGTAGCGCTTCCCGGTGGGGCCGGAGGTGTCGGTGTGAACGAGCGGGTGTGACACGGCGCTTCCACTCGTCGGGGGCGTCGCGCCCGTCGTGGTTTCCTTCGGCGGTGTGCTGAACCAGTGGCGCTCACGGGCGAAGGGGTATCCGGGCAGGCGCACGCGGCGCGGACGCGCCCGGAGGCCGTCCCGGCCGTGCTGTTCCGCCCATTCCACCGCCTCGCCGTTGACCCAGCGTGCTCCTGTCGTCCTCAGGACGTCGGCTCCGCCATCGGCGCCCGCGGCCCCGTCGCCCAGGTGGACCTGGCCCTCGGCGCGGGTGCCGTCGGCGAACTCCTGGAGGAGCAGAGCGAGTTCGTCCCGGTCGGCAACGACGAACACCACCCGTGCGGGCATCGGATCACGGCCGGTCCGCAGGGTGTACGCGATGTCGGCGAGCGCCTGCGAGGGCTGCTCGCGCAGATGGGCGAGCAGATTGCCGGCGACCGCGCGAAGCCGTTCCGGTGTCTTCGCCGAGAGAGGTACGAGCTGAGCCTCCCGGCGGGCCGCGTCGTCAGCGCCTTCGCGGCCCCTGTCCGCCTCCCCGGCCCCGTCCCCGGCGAGGTGTTCCTCCAGCACGACATGCGCGTTCGTGCCACCGAAACCGAACGAGCTCACCCCGGCCCGGCGCGGCGGGGTCCTTCCGTCCGTCCCCGCGGGCGGCGCGTCCCAGGGCCGGGTGTCGCGGACCACGTGGAAGGGGCTGTCCTCGAACTTGATGAGCCTGTTCTGATTCCGGAAGTTGACGGTCGCGGGCAGCGTCCGGTGGGCCAGGGAGCCGATCACCTTGGCGATTCCGGCTACCCCCGCGGCCCCTTCCAGATGGCCGATATTGGTCTTCACCGAGCCGATCCAGCAGCTCGACGGCTCGGCGACGGTGCCCTGGGCCGTGTGCAGATTGCGGAAGGCCCGCTTCAGGGCCATGATCTCGATGGGATCGCCGACCGGTGTTCCCGGGCCGTGCGCCTCGATGTAGGAAACGGTCTCCGGGCGGATTCCGGCGCGGGTGTAGAGCCTCTCGATCAGATTCGCCTGGGCCGCCGGGTTGGTGACGGTGAGGGAATTCGTGCGGCCACCGTGGTTCGTGGCGACTCCCTTGATGACCGCGTGGACGAGGTCACCGTCCGCGACCGCCTGGGCCAGGGGTTTCAGCACAAGGACGGCTCCGCCCTCACCGCGCACATAGCCGTCGGCGCTCTCGTCGAAGGCGCTCGCACGGCCGGTGCGGGAGAGCATGCTCGCCTGGCTGAAGGCGACGAAGTGCTTCGGCGACCAGATCAGGTTGACGCCGCCCGCGAGGGCGAGGCCGCACTCGCCGTTGCGCAGTGCGCGGACCGCTTCGTACACGGAGACGAGCGAGCTGGAGCACGCCGTGTCATTGGTGATGCTCGGACCCTGGAAGTCGAAGTGGTACGAGACACGGTTCGCGATGATCGAGTAGGCGGTGCCGGTGGGGAAGTAGACGTCCGTCCTGGCCCCTTCGCGCTCCATCATCTCCGCGTAGTCCGCATGGCATACGCCCATGAAGACGCCCGTTTCCGTACCGGCGAGCCCGCTCGCCGCGTAACCGGCGTCCTCCAGGGCCCGCCAGGCGAGTTCGAGTGCCATGCGCTGCTGCGGGTCCATGCTCTCGGCCTCGCGCGGCGAGATGGCGAAGAAGTCGGCGTCGAAGCAGTCCGCGTGCTCGATGAAGCCTCCCCAGATGCTGTTCGTCCTCTGGGCCCCGCGCTTCGGATCGCCGAAGTACCTCTCCTTGGACCAGCGCTCGGAGGGGACCTCCGAGATGAGCGAGCGGCCCGCGATGAGATGCCGGCTGAGTTCTTCCAGTGTGTCGGCACCGGGGAATCGCAGGGCGAGCCCGATGATCGCGACATCGTCCGGCGCGGGCGCCGGTCCGGCCGTACTCATCGGAGTCCTCCTGTCCGGGGCATGGCTTCGGTGAGTGCCTGTCCGGCCGGCTCGGGCCGCCGGGACGAGCGGTGATCCACGATCGTCCGCACGGTGAATCCGGGCGGCGGGGCGGTGTACCGGTGCGTTCCCCGGCCGAGGACGTACTGCTGGTTGAGGACCGCGGTCGAGAGGAGATAGACGAAGGCCTGGTCCTCCTTCGTGCTGATCTCCGCCTCGGGCGTGGCCATGATCTTGGTGACGAGTTTCCGCGCGAACACCGGGTCGATGCCGTCGATCTTCCGCAGCTCGGTGTCCGAGAGCAGCAGGTCCAGATAGTCGGGCCGCTGCTCCTTGAAGACGGTCGCGCCGGGCGCGCGGTAGGGCTGCTTCCGCCGGGTGAGACTAGATTCCGGCAGCTCGCCCCAGAACGCCTTCTTCAGGATCGCCTTCTCCTCGAAACCGTCGTCGAATCGCAGGTTGACCGACGCCGCCGCGCGGACGACCGCGGGGTCGAGAAATGGACAGCGGTTCTCGACGCCGTGAGCGAGGCTCATGCGCTCGCCCTGCGTCGAGAGGAGGTAGCCGGGAAGGAGCGTCTTGTATTCGAGCCACTGCGCCTTGCGGACCGGGCTCAGCGCGGCGTAGCCGGTGGTCGCGTCCGTGAGTGCCAGCAGGTCCGCGAACGGTTCGTCACGCCGCTCGACCAGCCGTGCGGCGAACCGGCCGTTCTGGTAGCGGAGTTCGTGCGAGAAGAGTCCGGGCAGCCGCTCGACGGCGAACTGCTCGAAGAGGCCCTTGAGCCGGGCCCGGTTCGCGGGACCGAAGTGGCTCAGCTCCGGGTGGAGACTGCCGAGCCTGGCCATCCGCTCGTCGTCCGACAGCTCGTTCCAGGAAGCGCGCAGCAGTGTCTCGCGGAAGAGCGAGTAACCGAGGAAGGCCTCATCGGCGCCTTCGCCGCTGAGGATCACTTTGATTCCGGCGTCCCGCGCGTGGCGGGAGAGAAGATACATGGGCACGAACGCGGCGCGGAATGCGGGCACTTCGGCGTGATACACCGCTGAGGGGAAGTTCGCCGCGATATCGGCGTGCGAGACGGCGATGGACGAGTGCAGCGTCCCGAGATGCGAGGCGACGACCTGCTGGCTGCTCGACTCGTCGAAGGCCGCGTCCTCGAACTCCACCGAAAAGGTGCGGACGTCGTGCGAGGAGAGGTCCGTGGTCAGCTTGGTCACAATGGAGGAGTCGAGGCCGCCGCTCAGGTAGACGCCGACCTCGACATCGCTCCGCAGCCGCAACTCGACACTCTCCCGGAGTGCTTCACGGACAAATGCGGCCGCTTCGCGTTCGGAACCGGTGAACGGGGGCACATCGAGTTCCAGCGCGGCGTAGTCGCCGGGCGTCGCCCGTCCGCCGCGAACGGTCAGGTATCCGCCCATGGGGACTTGACGGATGCGCTTGAAGGGAGTCCGGTCCGGCAGCGGCGTCCATACGGCGAAGGTCGAGGCGAGTTCATGGGGATCGAGTTCGAAACGGAACCCCGGGAACGCCTGGAACGCTTTCATCTCGGAGGCGAAGAGGAATTCCCCGCCCCGGCCGTCCGGCGCGCCGCCGCCGAGGCCGTCGCCCGGGGCGGGCTCGACGTAGAAGAGCGGGCGTTTGCCGAACCTGTCGCGTGCCAGGAACAGATCGCCCGTCAGCACGTCCCGGATCGCGACCGCGAACGCCCCGTTGAGACGCGGCAGACAGCCCGGCCCCCACTGGGCCCACGCCTGCACGAAGACCTCGGTGTCCGAACGCGTACGGAACCGGCGGCCGAGCCCGCGCAGCTCTTCGCGCAGTTCGACATGGTTGTACAGCTCGCCGTTGAAGCAGATCCAGTAGCGTTCCGCCGGGTCCGCCATCGGCTGTGCGCCCATGGGGAGGTCGACGATCGACAGCCGGGTGGTGCCCATGGCGATGCCGTCATCCAGGTAGTAGCCCGCGTCGTCCGGTCCGCGGTGGTGGATGAGCGACAGCATCGAGGCCATGACCTCGGGCATGGCTCCGGCGTCGAGCGTGGGCGAGACGAAGCCTGCGATTCCGCACATGCGGGGTCTCCTTGCTCAGTGGTCGTCGCGCTCGGCGAGTTTTTTCGCTATGAAGGCGTCGATGGCCGCCAGCGAAGAGAAAATGTTCGCGATGAACTCCTCGTCCGTCAGCTTGAGCGAGAAGTCCTTTTCGAGGGAGCTCAGGAGCTGAATGTATCCGAAGGAGTCCATCACCCCCGCCTTGAAAAGGTCGCTCTCAGCCGTCAGTTCATCATCGAACTCCACGAGGAACTGATCCTCGATAAGAGTCTGGATATGCCTCGTTCGGTCCATGTCTCACACCCCGCTTTTCCTGAGATTGTCCCGGGCACCGGTCTTCGCGAGACTCTTCACCATCCGGAGAAGTGAGTTCCCGCCGATCTCCTCGTACTCCAGCCCGGGGTCGAGAGAAAGGAGGTGACGGATACTGTCGGACCAGCGCACCGGTTCGACCAGCTGTCTGCCCAGCATCTGGGCGATCGTGCCCTTCTCGTAGGGCCGTCCGCTCACATTGGAGATCACGGTCGCCCGGGGCTCCGCGAAAGTGAATTCACCGAGAAATTTTTCGAACTCGGTGCGAACGGGTTCCATGTGGCGGGAGTGGAAGGCCGCGCTGACCCGCAGCGGGGCGAAGCGGATGCCCCGCTCCTTGAGCGCGGCGTGGGCCGCGCGCAGCGCCCTGTCACTGCCGGCGATCACGACCTGGGTGTCGGTGTTGTAGGCCGCCAGGTCCACTTCCTCGACGCCGTCCGCCCTCAGCATGTCGAGCAGCTGCGGACCCGGGGTGTCCATGACCGCGCTCATCCCGCCGCCCGAGGCCGCGGCCATGAGTTCGCCGCGCTTCCTCACCAGCCGCAGACCGGTCTCGAAGTCGAAGACTCCGGCCGCCAGGAGCGCGTTGTACTCCCCCAGGCTGTGTCCGAGATAGCAGTCGGCAGGCCTCTCCTCGTGACGCTCGCGCTCGAATGTATGCAGCGCATTGACGGTGAAGAGGGCCGGCTGCGTGCACTCCGTTCGCGAGAGCACGTCGTCCCGATTGTCGCGGCACCGCGCGACGAGGTCATAGCCCAGGACGTCACAGGCGTATCTCGCGATGCCTGGATAGCGGCCGAAAACATCTGCACCCATGCCCCGAAACTGCGCCCCTTGCCCAGGGAAGAGAATCGCAAACACGTTGATGCCTCCAGGGTCTGCACCGGTGGTCGGCCAACACCCGCTCGGCGATGTCGGTTCGGAACATGCTGCGACACCGCCCTTGCGGCGTACTGGCTGGAATGCTGATGCCTTGGCGCGAACCCTTGTCCGGATCCTTGCCGTCCGATTGCCGTTCGCTTGCCCGTCGCATCGGCATACACGAGAATCGCATTGCCAATTCTGTGATCGTTTATTAGCCATTCATCAGACACGATTCACGCGGAAGTACATGTCCTGCTCTAAGATCAATTGGCCGGAGAAGTCTCAAGCGTGAGAACGAATGGGGCCGAATATGTCTGCACGCCAGGCTCAGACCGCACCGCCGCTTCCACCGCCGCCCGCCCCCTCCGGACCGGTGCTGCAGGTCCTGGGCCCCATGTCGGCCCAGTGCGGGGGACACGACCTTCCGCTCGGCCCGCCCCGGCGCCGGGCGCTGCTGGCCCTTCTGCTGATCAGACTGGGCCGGGTCGTGCCCACCACGGTCCTCATCGAGGAGCTCTGGCGGGACGACCCGCCGCAGCGGGCCGTCGCCACCCTGCAGAGCCATATCTCCCACCTGCGCCGGGCGCTGGCCCCCGCGGCGGGGCCCGGCAGGTCGGCAGTACTGCGCCACCGGGCCCCTGGATATGTCCTTGAACTGACCCCGGAACAAGTGGATGTCCACCAGTTCGAGCAACTCCTTTCCGCCGGGCGCCGTTTCCTCGCCCGCCAGGACCATGCCGCCGCCCGGGACCGGCTCACCCGGGCGCTCGCGCTGTGGCGGGGCTCCCCGTACGCGGAGTTCGCCGTCCACCAGCCGCTCGCCGATGAGAGCACCCGCCTGGAGCAGGTCCGGCTCACCGCTCTGGAGGCCTCCGCCGAGGCCGGACTCGTCCTGGGCAAGACCGCCGAGGTGGTCACCGAACTGGAACGCGAGGTGCGTCAGCATCCGACGCGGGAGCGCCTGGTGGGCCATCTCATGACCGCGCTGTTCCGGTCGGGCCGCCAGGCGGAGGCGCTGGAGGTGTACGAGTGGACGCGGAACTATCTGGTCGAGGAGTACGGCGTGGACACGACCGCCGAACTCCAGCAGCTCCACACCGCGCTGCTCCGGCAGGAACTCGGCGGCCACCGGGCGCTCGCCCCGGCGGGCGAGCACGAGCTGAACAGGGTCACCGCGTTCCCGCTGCCCGGACGGACGACGGTCCCGGCCGGGGCCCCACCGGTGACCGGGGTTTCCCCACCGGCGGGGAAACCCGCCGTGCACACCATGGAGACGCCCGAGGATCCCGGCCGTACGGCACAGACGCTGTCCCTGGTGCCCGGCCTCACCTTCGGCGAACCGGCGATGCCGCCGCAGCTGACGGGCCGCGAAAGGGAGTTGAGGCGTCTGGTCGCCGCGACATCCGGTTCGGCGACCGGCCGTGGACATCTGGCCTGTGTGTTCGGCTCCTCCGGGCTCGGCAAGACGCATCTGGTGATGGAGCTGGTCCAGCGTCTCCAGCACCTGGACGAGAACATCGAGACGATCCGGAGCAGCTGTTTCCGCGGTGAGGGAGTCCCGCCGTACTGGCTGTGGACCCAGGTGCTGCGCCGGCTGGCGGCGGCCAGGCCCGAGGAGTTCCGGGCCGCCGCCGCGCCCTTCGGCTCCTTACTGGCCCCTCTCCTGCCCGGCGGGCAGGCCGCGCCGCCGGGCGGGGGCGACCGTGATCCGGACAGCTCCCACGACTCCTTCCGCACCCATGACGCGCTCTGCGAAGTCCTGTTCACGCTGGCCGCGCAGCGGCCGCTGGTCCTGCTCCTGGAGGACGTGCACTGGGCGGATGCCGTATCGCTGGACCTGCTCCGTCTGCTGAGCACCCGCCGCCAGGGGCATTCCCTCAGCATCGTGCTGACCGGCTGGGACCTGGAGGCCTGGCCCGATGCCTCACGGTTCCGGGTGATGACCGAGGTGCTCAAGGGCCCCAACGCGGACATCCTGCGGCTGGCGGGACTGGCCCGGCAGGATGTCGCCACCCTGGTCGACGCGCATGCCGGGCCGGGTGTCGACGAGCGGGTCATCGACGCACTGCACCACCAGAGCACGGGCAGTCCCTACTTCGTCCTCCAGATGCTCTCCCTGCTCAGTGACGCCCGGGACCTGCGTGATCCGCGCGGCACCGAGGAACTCCTCGGCCTCATAGTGACGTGCGCGCGCAAGGTCCTTCGCCAGGAGTTCGCCATGCTGCCGGAACCGGTCCTGCGGCTGCTGCGGCTGTGCGCGGTCGTCTCGCCCGACAGCGAAATCGAACCGCTCTGCCGTGCCACCGGCGGCAATTCGGCCGTCGCGGTCGTGGAGTCGGCGATCCGCTACGGCCTGCTCGCCCCCGACCGGCAGCGCACCGGACGGCTCCGCCTCGCTCCTCCTCAGGCGCAGGAGGTGCTCACCGCCGAGCTGACGGACGAGGAGCGCCACCAGATGCACGCCCGGTACGCCGACGCGCTGTCCTCGCAGGTCCATGCGGAGAGCGCTCCGGAGGAGATCGGCCGCGTGGCCCACCACGCATGGCACGGCAAGGACGCCATGCCCTCGAAACGGGTGCTCCCCTGGCTGCTGCGCGCCGCCGAGAACGCGGAGTCCCGCCTCGCCTCCGGGGAACGCGAGCTGTGGCTGCGCCGCGCGGTCGGGATGGCCGGCTCGCTGCGCGGCGGCACGGACGCCCGCGACCTGGAACAGCGCCTCCACCTGGAGCTGGGCCGTCTGCTGGGCCAGATCCGGGGATTCGGTGATGCCGAGGCCGAGGCGGAGATCGCCCGGGGGCACGCCCTTCTCCCGACCCCCCAGACGTCCGACGACCCGGCGGTCCTGTCGATGCTGGGGGCATCGCTCCTCGTGCGCGGGTGCTACGACGAGTCACGGCAGCTGTCCGCCCTGCTCAGGAACATCGCCGAGCGCACCGGCGGCCCGACGGCGCAGCTGGGCGCGTCGTTCGGCGAGAGTACGGCGCTCTTCGTCCGCGGCCTGTTGCCCGACGCGCTGAAGGAGCTGGAGCAGGGTGTCGGGCTGGCCGACCGGCTCGCGCGTGAGGGCCGGCTGCCGGACGGCGTGTACCGCTCCGATCCCCGTGTCTACTTCCGCTGCTACGACGTCTTCGCCCGTTGGCTGCTGCAGGACCGTGCGGCGGCGGCCGAACAGCGCCGGCGTCTGCTGAGGCTGACCCAGCACGACAGCAAGCCCTGGGACCGTGCCCAGGCCCTCTATGTCGACGCGGTCGTGGCCGCCTGGGAGGGCGATGTGGAGACGGCGCGGTCCTCGGGCACCGAAGGGGTCCGGCTGGCCGTCGAGCACGGGCTGTACTACTGGAAGGCGATGCTGCACCTGCCGCTGGGCTGGGCGCTCGCGCACGGCGGCCGGCGGGAGGGGATCCCCGGGATGAAGACCTCGCTGGCCGAACTGCGGCTGTCCCGGACCCACATACGCCTGCCCCTCCATCTGGGGCTGCTGGCCCAGGCCCAGCACCGTACCGGGCAGCGGGAGGACGCGGTGGACACCCTGCGCACGATGGTCGCCGTGGTCGAGCACCGGCGGGAGTACGTGTACTTCCACTCCGCGCTGCCCGCCACGCAACTGCTCCACGAGCTCCTGGGCAAGGACACGACCGAGCCGGTGCTGCGGGAGTGAGTGGCGCCCCGGTGCCGCTGGGGAGGCCCGCCCTCACGGGACACACATCTGCCGCGAGGAGGCCAAGAGCCTCCGTACATGCGGGAAGAGGCGCCTGACCAGGTTATCCACCCGGCAGGCGCCTTTCGCTGCGGGGCGGCCCTCATGCCCCTGACCAGGGGTCACAGATACACGGGGAGGGCCTTCAGATGCCAGTTGACGGGGTTGGTGCCTCGTTCCAGGTTCTCCGGGGCGGTGGCGAGACGCAGGCCGGGGAAGCGGCTGAACAGCGCGCTCAGAGCGCCGGCGGCCTCTTCCTGCGCAAGGTGTGCTCCGAGGCAGCGATGGGCACCGTGGCCGAATCCGAGGTGGGGTTCGCGGCCGCGGCGGTTGCGGGTGATGTCGAGGCGGTACGGGTCGGTGAAGGCGGCCGGGTCCCGGTTGGCCGCGGACACGATCGGCAGGACGGCGTCGCCGGCGCGCACCGGGGTGCTGCCGAGGGTGGTGTCGCAGGTGGCGTAGCGGGGCAGCGCGCGCACGACGGGGCCGCAGTAGCGCATGAGTTCGTCGACGGCGTGCGGCATGAGGGTGAGGTCCTCGCGCAGCAGGGCGAGTTGGGCGGGATGGCTGAGCAGCGCCTCGACGCCGTTGCTGATGAGGTTGACGGTGGTGATGTGCCCGGCGACGACGAGGTTGACGATGAGCGAGACCAGTTCGTCGGTGCTCAGCCGGTCGTCGCGGTGGGGGCTGAGCAGGTCGGAGATGAGGTCGTCCCCGGGGTCCGAGGCATGGCTCGCGACGAGGGTGTGGGCGTCGTCGACCATGCCGGCCAGCGCGTCGCCCAGCTCCTCGCCGCAGACGCCTGCTGTCAGGGTGGTGCTGCGGGCACGCCAGCGGTCGCGGTCGGCTTCGGGGACGGCGATGAGTTCGCAGATGACGGTGATGGGCAGCGGCCGGGCGAAGTGCTCGACGAGGTCGACGACACCGTTCTCGGCCCGCTCCGGCAGGCGGTCCAGCAGCTGGGCGGCGATGGTGTCGATCCTGGGGCGCAGGGAGGCCACCCGCCCGGGGGAGAAGGCGGCGGTGACCAGGCCGCGCAGGCGGCGGTGGTCGGCTCCGTCCGCGTCGAAGATCCCGGCGCGCAGATATCTCTCGTTGTCCGCGTGCATCCCGCGGGCCTGCCAGGTCTGTTCGGTGCGGTGTGCCACCGGTGTGCCGGGGACGGCCGCGGCGTCGATCGTGAAGCGGGGGTCGCTCATGAGCGTGCGGATGTCGTCGTACCGGGTGGCCACCCACATCGGGTCGACACCGCGCACGCACCCGCGCACCATCGGCCCGCGTTCGCCGATGCGCGCGTAGGTGGTGAACGGATCCCGCACCAGTTCCTGACCGGCCAGATCCAGGGGTGCGTCCTCGAGGTCGCCGGATTCGGGTTCGTGCACAGCCATACCAGGGATCTCCCAACAGTCGGGCCATTCCGTTGCGGCATCATCCCGCCGGGATTCGCCCCCGCGGACCCCCGAGGGAGCGAATCCACCTGGATGAGCGCATTCGACGCAGACGGGGCGTCCCCGGTTCGCCCGGGGCGCCGTGCACGCGGTGCGGGAGACGGGTTCCCCGACGCGCCGCGGGCGCCCGGCGGTGCGGAGGCCGAGCGGGGGCTACGGCACCCGGAGCTTCACGGGCCGCCGGTCACGGCCCTCGTCGGGAGCGTGGAACACCACCGCCTGTCAGGTCGGCTCCCCGCTCAGGCCGCGGGCGCGATGGTGACCTTGACGTGCTTCATGAGCGGCTGGTCGCTCTGGGTGCTGTAGTCGCACAGCGCGCACAGGACGTTCATCTCGGGCATGTATCCGGCCGCGCAGCCGCGGGGGATGTCGTAGGGAACGGCCAGATAGCCCGCGAGGGAGCGATGGCTCCCGTCCTTGGCGGTGCTGGTGATGTCGACGGGCTGGAACTTCGAGATTCCGCGCTCGCGCATGTCGTCCCGGTTCATGAAGACCAGGGTGCGCAGGTTCTTGATGCCCCGGTAGCGGTCGTTTCCGGAGTAGATGGTGGTGTTCCACTGGTCGTGGGAGCGCATCGTGCCCAGGGCCAGCGTCCCCGGGGCCGGGACGACGTCGGGCAGGGCGGCGGCCGAGAACTCGGCGCGGCCGGAGTGGGTGCGGAAGACCAGCTCCCGGGCGGGCTGCTTGATACGGAAGCCGAGCGGCAGCCGTACGCGGCGGTTGAAGTCCTCGAAGCCGTCGAGGACCTGGGCCATCGTGTCGCGGATGCGGTCGTAGTCCTCGATGTACCACTCCCAGGGCGTGGCGCTGCCGGGCAGGGCGGCACGGGCCATGCCGGCGATGATCGCGGGCTCGGACAGCAGGTGCGGTGAGGCGGGGCGCTTCATGCCGACGGACAGATGCACCATGCTCATCGAGTCCTCGACGGACGTGCTCTGGACGCCCTCGCGCTGATGGTCCTTCTCCGTGCGGCCCAGGCACGGCAGGATGAGGGCGCGACGGCCGTGGACGAGATGGCTGCGGTTCAGTTTGGTGCTCACCTGGACCGTGAGTTCGCAGGTGCGCAGCGCCTCATGGGTGTACGCGGTGTCGGGGGCGGCGAGGGCGAAGTTGCCGCCCATCCCGACGAAGACCTTCACCTCTCCGTCGTGCATCGCCCGGATGGTGGAGACGGTGTCCAGGCCGTGCTCACGGGGCGGCCGGATGGCGCAGACCGCGGCGAGGCGGTCCAGGAACTCGCCGGAGGGGCGGTGGTCGATGCCGCAGGTCCGGTTGCCCTGGACGTTGCTGTGTCCGCGCACGGGAGAGGGGCCCGCCCCCTCACGTCCCAGATTTCCGCGCAGCAGGAGGAGGTTGACGATCTCGCGGACGGTGTCGACGCCGTGCTCGTGCTGGCTGACGCCCAGGCACCAGCTGATGATGGAGCGGTCGGCGGCGCGGTAGACGCCCGCGGCCCGGAGAATGCCGTCCCGGCCGATTCCGGACTGCTTCTCGATCTCCTCCCAGGGGGTGGCCTCGCACAGGGCGCGGTACTCCTCGAAGCCGGCGGTGTGCCGGTCGATGAACTCCCGGTCCAGTGCCCCGGGGTCGGAGGCGGACCGCTCCAGGATCGCCTTGGCCATGCCGCGCAGGAGCGCCATGTCGCCGCCGATGCGCGGCTGGAGGTTGAGGGTGCTGGTCCGGGTCGCATGGAAGGTGGCCATGTCCGTGAAGTCGTGCGGAATGATGGTCCGGGTGGCGGCTGCTTCGACCAGTGGGTTGATGTGCACGATCTGCGCGCCGCGGCGGTGGGCCTCCGCCAGGGCGGTCAGCATCCGCGGGGCGTTGGAGGCCGCGTTGACACCGAGGATGAACAGGGCGTCGGCGGCCTCCCAGTCCTTCAGGTCGACGGTCCCCTTTCCGGTGCCCAGTGACGCCCGGAGCGCGCGGCCGCTCGCCTCGTGACACATGTTGGAGCAGTCGGGCAGATTGTTCGTGCCCAGTTCCCTGGCCATCAGCTGGTAGAGGAAGGTGGCCTCGTTGCCGAGCCGGCCGGAGGTGTAGAAGGACGCCTGATGCGGGCTGTCCAGCTCGCGCAGGGTGCGCCCGACGAGGGCGAAGGCGTCCTTCCAGCTGATGGGGACGTAGTGGTCCGACCCGGGGTCGTAGACCATCGGCCCGGTCAGCCGGCCCTGGTTCTCCAGCTCGTAGTCGCTCCATCCGGACAGTTCGGTCACCGAGTGCGCGGCGAAGAACTCCCGGCCGACGCGCTTGCGGGTCATCTCCCAGCTGACGTGCTTGATGCCGTTCTCGCAGATGTCGAGATGCAGGCCCTTGGTGTCGTCCGGCCACGCGCAGCCCGGACAGTCGAATCCGCCGTTCTCGTGATTCATCCGCATGATCGCCCGCGGGCCCTCGGCGAGGACGCCCTCGCGCACCATGAACCGGCTCACGCTCCTGGCCGCACCCCATCCGGCGGCCGGGTGGTGATAGGGCCGGGATTCCGGATCCCCCTGGGGTTCGGGCCCCACGCGGGGCTCCGTCCTGCCCTCTTCGTCCTGGGAGGCGCTCACGATCTCACCTTTCGGCCGTGCGGCACGGTCGGAGAAACAGCACTCCGGACCAGGCTAAGGGCGAGGCGGCTCCCGGGCGCGCCGGTCGCCCCCGTACCGGCCGGGCCCGGCGGCCCGCCGCGCCTCGTCCCTCCCCCGCTCCCCCCGCCGTTTCCCCGCGCTTCTCCGGGCAGTCACCCCAAAGGCTCTCCCCGTGGTGAACCGGCGCCATACGATGCGCTTGCGCAGCGAATCGGGACCACGGGGGGGGGAAGCCGCGATGTCCGGACGGCCGCAGGACGGCATATCCGACACCATGCCGCACGGAGCGTGGCGCGCACTCCCCGGCGGTGTGGAGCTGTACCACCTGCGGCCGGACGGAAGTGTCGAGCTGGCTGACCGCGACGGCGCGCGTGAGCTCGCGTCCGACCGGGAGTTCCTCCGCTTCATCGACGACGGGCAGTTCGCGCGCTATCTGGTGGGCGACGCGGCGACCTCGCCGGAGCGCCCCTCGAACGCCACCGTCAAGCTCGGCGTCGTGGGGCCGCGCAGCGCCTTCACCCCGCACGCCCATGGCGGCGAGCACTTCGTCCTCAGCCTCGGCCACGCGTCCTGCGGCCTCCACGACCGGGACCGTGGTCTGGTCACCGAGGTCCCGCTGACTCCCGGAATGCTGATAAGGATCCCGGAGATGATGCCGCACTCCTTCGCGAACAGGGGCACCGGTCCACTGACCATCCTCGCGGCCAACACCGGCTACGGGATCGACCACGAGGACTACGCGATCACCGCCGGGGACGCCGAGCGCCGCGCCGAGGGCGGCGACGCTCGATCCGGCCGGCCGGCCGCGGCCGCCACCACCGACTACCGCGCGCTCGCCGCCGCCCTGCGCGACATCGAACGGCTCCAGCGGGAGCGCGGCATCGCCGCCACCACCGTCCGTGAACGTCTGGCCGCGCGACTGCGCCGGATGGCGACCGCTCTGGAGGTCCGCCGGTGATCTGTCCGCACTGCGAGAAGAACCTGCTCCGCAAGGAGCGCCCCAGGAACACCTGCTCCCGCTGCAAGCGCGCCTACGCGCTCGACCCCAAGAGCAACTCCCTGCAGCTGAGCGATCTACGGGTGCGCAGGGTCCTCGCCAAGGTGACACAGGACGGCAGCATCGCGGTGACACCGGACCAGTTGTGGTACGCGCTCTCGCGCAAACGCCTCAAGGAGGGCACGTACGCGCCGGGGTGCGCGGGCACCTCGCTCTTCGTGGGCCTGGTGGCCGGTGTCCTCGCCCTCTTCATCGAGGCCGTGTTCCTCGCGGTCGTCTGCGGGGTCCTGCTGCTCGTCTCCGCGGGCATCGCCTCCGCGCGGGCCGCCGGTGCGGGCCGGGGAATCCCCGCCATGAGCCGTGCGGCGTTCCGCTCACAGGCGCTCGCACCCTGGCGGCGCGTGTACGGCGCTCTGCCGCCGGGGGTGCTCGACGATGCCGGGCCCCTCGCCTCCCCGGCCGGGACACAGCCGCTCCCCGGTGCCCCGCCCCGGGCCGTACTCCTGTGTCCCGACCGCTCCGTCCTGGCGTTCCTCGCCGCCGACGGGCTGCCCGGCCGGTACGGGATCGCGCTCGCCGAGGACCTCCGCACGGTGCGCGCCCTGCCCACCCGGGGACCGGTGATCGTGCTCCATGACGCCGACGCGCACGGGGAGCTGCTCGCCCGGCGTGTCCGCGAGAGCCTGGACCGGCGCACCGTGATCGACGCCGGGTTGCCGCTGCGGTCGGTCCGCGGTCTCGACCGGGCGGTGCCCTACCGCGACCGGGGCGGCAGGCCCGACCGGGCGACCATGGCGCGACTCGCCGCGCTCGGCGGACACAGTGCGCGGGAGCTTGAGTGGCTGGGCAAGGGCTGGCGGTTTCCGCTCGTCGGGATGCCCCCGGCCCGGCTGCTGGCCGTCGTCGCACGGGTCTGCGAACAGCTCACCCGCGACGCCGATCCGGAACGGCGCCGTGCCGCGTCCGTGGGCTTCATGACCTGGCCGGGCCCGGACGGGCCGGGTGGGCGGTGATCTGCCCGCGGTGCGCCGCCTCGCTCAAGCGCAAGGAGCGCGCGGGCCGTGTGTGCCCGCGCTGCCAAAAGCGCTTCGCGCTCGACCCCGCGGTCCACGGTCCGGGCATGCACGACATCCGGATCCGGGGCATCGCCGAGCGCGCCACCGATCACGGCCGGCTGAAGGTCACCCTCACCCAGCTCTGGTACCTGTCCCGTACCCGCAACTACGCCTGGGGCGCGCGGGAGCCGGAGGGCGTGCCGGCGGGGCTGCGCTGGCTGGTGGCGCTGCCGGTGGCCGCCGCGCTCCTGGTGTGCGCCGTTCTGGCAGGCGGTGACCTCGCGTTCTTCGCCGGGGTCGCGGCCTTCCTGGTCCTCGTCGCCGCGTCGGTCATGCGCCATCGCCCCGGTCAGCTGCCGCGCTCGCAGGTGATCCCGTCCGAGGAGACCTTCCGCCGGCTGATGACAGGCGCCTGGTCAGCGGCGTACGGCAGCCTGCCGAGGGGCGTCTTCGACGACGCGCACCCGCTGCCCCGGCCGCGTGGCACGGACCGTGCCCGTACGGCGGCGCCGGTGGCCCGGCCCACGTCCGTGATCCTGTGCACCGACCCGGTGGCGGCGCTCTTCCTCACGGCCAATGACCTTCCGGGCCGGCTGGGTGCCGTTCTCCTGCGCGCCACCGCCCCGGAGGCTGCCGCGGAGCACTCCGCCGCGCTGACCGATGCCCTCGCCCAACTCGCCGGGTACCGCACCGCGCTGCCGCTGGTGGTCCTGCACGACGCCGACCCGTCCGGAGTCCTGCTGGCACCGCTGCTCCGGGCCGCGCAGCCCGGCCGCGTCGTGGTGGACGCGGGACTTCCCGTCTCGGCGGCCCGGGGCCGGGCCGGTGCCGTACGGCTCGCCCGGCCCTGCCGGTCCGCCGACGAGGAACAGCTCCGCACGGTGGCGGGTCTGTCCGGGGCGGACGCCGCGTGGCTCATCGACGGATTCTGGAGCCCGGTCGCCGCCGTGCCGCCGCGCCTTCTCGAATCGGTCGTCGTACGGGCGGTGGAACGGGCCCTGGCCGCCGAGCCCCCCGGCCCCCGGAACGCGGACACCGGCGGCTTCCTCAGCTGGCCCCCGGTGCCGCGCCCCGCTCGGGAGCGGGGCACCGGCCGGCCCGGCAGCGGCACATCCCGGAACGAAAGGCCCAGCTCCGCATGACCCCGCGACGCCCCCAGGCTCCCGGAGGCGCGGCCTCCGCGGCCCCGGCTCCCCGCACCGGCCACCGGCCCGGAATCCGTCTCCTCGATCTCGCCCTCACCGGGGCCGCCGCCCGCGCCGCGGGCCCCGGCGGCATCAGGTTCACGGAACGGCAGCTCTACTACGAGACATGCCGCGTCCTGAACCCGGCCGCGGCCCTGTTCAGCCGTGTCCCGCGTACGACGTCCCCTCCCCTGCGGCTGCCGGCGTTCACCCGCGCCCTGGAGGCGCGCGGCAGGGAGAGCGTCGCCGGCCTGCTCCCGCCGGTCCCGGCCGCGCCACCGCCGCTTCCCCGGCCGCCGGCCGCGCCGGGTTCCGGCGAACCCGACCTGTACGCCTACGGGTTGCCCCGCGTTCTGGTCTGCCAGGACCGTTCGATCGCCCGGATGCTGCTGGCCAACCATGTGCATCTGGAGGCGGCGTGCCTCGTTCTCGCGGCGGCGGACGCCCTGCCGCTCGCCCCGCATCTGCGCACGGCTCTGGAGCGGGCCGAGGGTGCGACGGTCCATGTGCTGCACGACGCGAGCCCGCGGGGCATCGGCCTTCCCGCACGGATCAGGGCCGCGCTCGGTCCCGTGCCCGGCGTCCGCGTCGCCTCCATCGGACTCGTACCCCGGCACGCGGCAGCCCTGCGGCTTCCCACCGGGCGCGGACCGGCACCGGCCGCGCCGTGCGGGCCCCGGCCACCGGCGCTGCGGCCCCAGGAGGCCGCGTGGCTGGCGCGGGGGCGCTTCGCGCAGGTCGCGGCCGTGCCGGCGCCCCGCCTGGTGCGTACGGTGCTGCGCCTCACGCGGGGGCCGCGACCGCCCCGGAATTCCCTGTGGACCGACCTGCGGGGGCTGCGCACCACGGGCTTTCTGACCTGGCCCGCCTCATGAACCGCCTCATGAACCGCCGCGCCTCCCGCCCGTGAACCGCGGGCGCCCCGCTCCGGCGGGCCCCGAACCCCGCGGCCACGACCGCCCCACAGACCCGAGGAACACACGATGATCCGGCCCCAGGAGATCGGCTACTCCGACGAACTGCTCGCCGACGGCAGCGTCCACCGGCGCTACGAGGACGGGCGCGAGGAGTGGCGCCACCGCGAGCGGTCCCACCATCACCTCGTGCGCTGGCACGACAACCGGAACGCCTCGGGCACCGACGAACTGCTCGGCGACCGCATCATCAAACGCACCCTCGCCGACGGGACGGTGACGTACGCCCGGGACATCGGATACGGCCGCACCCTGTGGGGGCGCGGTGAGACGGTGATGGTCAACCGGACGTCGTTCGGCGGCAGGACGGGCGCCATGCTCGCGGGCCTGGGCGTGGCGGGGCTGGCCATCACCGCCGCCCAACTGCCGCCGCTGAGCATGAGCCCGCAGGAGGAGGAAGCCCTCCGCCAGCAGCAGGCGCAGAGCCAGTCGTCCGCGGGGGATTCGGGCGGGGGCGGGGGCGGCGATTCCGGTGACGGCGGGTCCCACGACTGGGACGCGGGCTGGAGCGACGACGAGGTCGCCTGGAGCGACGACGACTTCGGCTGAGCCCCGCCTCGTCACGACACCGCGGGCCCCGGCCGCGGCGGAGGCCGGGGGGGGCGGGCGGCGGGCAGCGGGCAGGGCAGGGCAGTACGGAACAGGAACACCAGGGAAAGGAGCCGTCCATGGCACGTCTGTGTGTCAGTCTGGCCCCGACGACCGGGCAGGCCCGGTCGCACACCGAGGCGATGGGCGCGGCAGGGGACCGCCGGGACCCCGTGGACGTACCGGGGGCCGATCTCGGACTGGTCCCGGGCGAACCCGGCCGTGCGGAGGGCCCGTTCACCGCGTACGGTCTGACGGCGGCCGGCGAGGTCACCCTGCACAACCGCCCGGACCTGCTGGCCGCGCTGCACGCGGAGGGGGCTCCCGTGCCCGCCCGGTGCTCCGACGGCGAACTCCTGCTGCGCTGCTGGGCGCGGCTCGGCGAAGCGGGCCTGGTGCTCGCCGAGGGCATGTTCGTCCTGGCGGTGCTGGACGGTACGGACCTGATCGTGATCCGCGACCAGGTGGGCGCGAGGACGGCCTTCTACGCCCGCGCCGAGGGCGCCTGGGCGGCCTCCACCTCGCTCCGGGCGCTGCGCCGATGGCCCGCGCTCGGCACATCGATGAATCTGTCCGCGGTCCGTTCGTTCCTCACGTTCGCCTATCTGCCGGGCGAGGAGACACTCCTGACAGGTGTCCGGGAGGTCCTGCCCGGCCGGGTGCTGCGGCTGGGCAGGGACGGCACGGCCGTCGAGACGGTGTACTGGGAACCCCGCGAGGAGCTCGCGGAGCCGGCGCCGCGGGATCCGGCGGGGCATGTCCTGGCCCTGCGGTCGCTCCTGGAGCGGGCGACGGCCGACAGGCTCCCGCGGGCCGAGCCGGCGGCGGTCCTGCTCTCCGGCGGGATCGACAGCTCCCTCGTGACCGCGCTGGCGGCGCGGCTCCACAGCCGTCCGGTGCATACGTACTCCATCAGCTTCGGTGACGAACTCCCCAACGAACTGGGCTACTCGGGCCTGGTGGCCGCCCACTGCCGCACCCGCCACCGGGTGCTGAACGTGTCCGGGGACACGGTCGCCGCACGGCTCGCGGAGGCGGCCGGGCTCCTGGACAGCCCGGTGGGCGATCCCCTGACGGTCCCGAACCTGCTGCTCGCGGAGGCCGTGGCGGCCGACGGCGCCTCGGTGGTGCTCAACGGCGAGGGCGGCGACCCCGTGTTCGGCGGTCCGAAGAACCTCCCGATGCTGGTGCAGGAGATGCACCGCGAACCCGGCGCCCCCTGGGACGAGGACCGGGCGACGGCCTATCTGCGCTCGTACCGCAAGTGCTGGACGGACCTGCCGGTGCTGCTGACCGCGGGGACACTGGACGCGCTGCGCGACGCCCCGGCCCCCCAGCGGTTCGTCGAGCCGTATCTGAGCCCGGGGGCGGGCGGCCCGCACCGGATGGGCCATCTGCTCAACCAGCTCCTGCACTGCAATCTGCGGACCAAGGGCGCGCACCACATCCTGACCAAGGTGGAGCGCCTGACGGCCTCCCGGGGCATCGAGGGCCGGGCGCCGCTGTTCGACCGCCGGGTCATCGACCACGCCTTCGCGACGCCGCCGGCGTACAAGCTCCGTGGCTCGACGGAGAAGTGGATCCTCAAGGAGGCCGTCCGCGACCTCCTCCCGGACACTGTCGTGGACCGCCCGAAGAGCGGGATGCGGGTGCCGGTGCAGCAGTGGCTGACGGGGCCGCTGCGCGAGCTGGGCAACGATCTGCTGCTGAGCCGGCAGTCGGCCCGCCGCGGACTGTTCCGCCCCGACACGATCCGTACGTGGATGAAGGGCGAGGGCACGCTCCTGCCCCGTCAGGGCGGCAAGCTCTGGCTGGTGCTGACGCTGGAACTGTGGCTGCGGTCGTACGAGTTGTGAAGGACGAGCGGCAGGAAGCGACGAGCGGAGCAGCGATGAACACCGGACTCACCGACCCTCGCACGGGACGCCCGCGCGGCACCGCCCCCCTCTCGCGCGGGGCCGAGGTGGCCGCGGCCGTGGCGGCGGCCCGCACGGCGCTCGGCGCGTGGAGCGCCCTGACACCCAGGGACCGGGCTCGGCGCCTGGAGGGGCTGGCGGCGCTGATCGAGGACGGGGCGGCACGGTACGCGGCGCTGGAGCGGGCCGGGACGGGCAAGCCGGACGCGGAGAGTGCGGGCGAGGTCGAACAGGTGGCGGATCTGTTCCGCTTCTACGCGACGGCGGCCCGGACCCGGACGGCCCCCGCGGCGGGACGGCTGGTGGCCGGGCACGAGAGCTGGGTGCGCTGGGAGCCGATGGGCGTGGTCGGGGTGATCGTCCCGTGGAACTATCCGCTGATGATGGCGGCCTGGCGCTGCGCCCCGGCACTCGCCGCGGGCAACACGGTGGTGGTGAAGCCGGCGGAGAGCACCCCCGACTCGCTGCGGCTGCTGGCGGAACACGCCGCGCGGGCACTGGGCGAGGGCGTGGTGCAGTGTCTGCCCGGTGACCGGCACACCGGCCGGCTGCTGGTCGAATCCCCGGTGGACATGGTCGCGTTCACGGGCAGCGGCCGGGCGGGCCAGGATGTGGCGGCACGGGCGGGGACGCGCCGGATCAGCCTGGAGCTGGGCGGCAACGCTCCGGCCGTCGTGCTTCCGGACGCCCCGGCGGACACCTACGACTCGCTCGCGGCGGCGGCCACGTACAACGCGGGACAGAGCTGCGCCGCTCCGGCCCGGGTGATCACGCTGACGGAGAACTACGAGCAGGCGGTGGCCCGGCTGACGGAGGCGATGGGCGCCCGGCTGGCGGGCCGCGACTTCGGCCCGCTGAACAACGCGGACCAGGTGGCGCGGTACGACGCCCTCGTCGCCTCGTCGTCCGCGAGACGTCGCCGGCCCGCGACGCTTGCCGTGGCACCGGGCGAGGAGCGGGGCCACTGGCGTCCGGCCCTCGTGCTGGCCGATCTCCCGGACGACGACCCGACGGTCACCGAGGAGGTCTTCGGCCCGCTCCTCACGGTCCAGCACGCGGACACGGTGGAAGCGGCGCTCGGCCTGGCCAACAGCGTCCCGCAGGCCCTGGCGGCCAGTGTCTGGACGGACAGTCTCGGTGCGGGGCTCGATCTCGCCGCACGCCTCGACGCGGGCGAGGCCTGGCTCAACTGTCATCTGGTGCAGACGGCGGAGCTTCCGCACGGCGGGCGCGGCGCGTCCGGCCACGGCACGGACCTGAGCGCGCTGGCGCTCCAGGAGTACCAGCGGCCCAAGACGGTGACGGTACGGCTGGCGCCCGGCGTGCGCGAGGGCTGAGGCCCGGCACCGTCGCCGTACCATCCGGGTCCGGCACCGGACCGGACCGTTCCGGCTCCCGGGCCGCCGCTCCGCCATCTCCGTGCCACCGGCTCCGACCTGCCCGTTCACGGAGCGGAGGCGAATTCCCGGCAAACCCTTGACACCCGTGGACCGTGCACGCATTCTTTCGCCAGAAATCGCAACGTCGTTGCGATTTCCGCACCGATACGGAACATGCGAACCAGGAGGTCGGCCCATGGCGGAGCACGGCACGGACACCGCCCCGGCCCCAGCCGGACCGCAGGCCCCCGGAGTCCTCCAGACCGTGGACCGGGCCCTGCTCGTCCTGCTCACCTTCACCGAGCAACGGCCCGAGTGGGGCGTCAGCGAGCTGGCCCGTCACCACGGCTGGGACAAGGCCGTCGTCCAGCGGCTGCTCACCACCCTGACCGCGCGCGCCTTCCTCGTCTGCGACGACCGCACGCGGCGCTACCGACCGGGGCCCGCTCTCTCCCGCCTGGCGCGGGTGAGCGAGCACAGCGGGGTGCTCTCCTCGCTGGCCCGGCCGGTGCTCGCGCGGCTGCTCCGCGAGACCGGGGAGAGCATCGTCCTCAATGTCCCGCACGGCGGCAGCTACCGCTGCGAAGCCGCCGTCGACGGTACCGGACCGGTGCGCTACACGGCGATCATCGGCGCTGTCATGCCCGGCCACGCCGGAGCCTCCGGACACACCATCTTCGCGTACCACCCCGAGCGCGAGATCCGGCAGATGTACGGCCCCACCGGGCTGACCCGCTTCAACGACCGCACCATCACCGACCTGGACGCCCTGCTCAGCTGCTACGCGCGGGTCCGCGCCGACGGGTACAGCATCAGCCACGGCGAGTACGACGAAGCCGTGACCGCGGTCTCCGCACCCGTCTTCCAGGGCGACGGAGTCCCCGCCTCCCTGACGGTCATCGGCCCCTCCCACCGGGTGGACCGGGCCGCCGGCACACTCGTGACGCTGGTACGCGCCGGCGCGGCGGAGATCACCGCCGCTCTCGGCGGCTGAAACGGTCGGTATCCGCGCAAGCCCTCCCACCTCCCGGCACCTCACCGCAGCACCACGCCCTCACCGCTCCACGTGCGGCCTCCCCGCGTCGACGGTGCGCCCGGCCCTGCCCGCGCGCACCCACCGGGGAGACCGGCCCGCCCCGAACGATCTCCCCTGCCACGCTCACCGAAGGGGGTGCCCCATGGCGCACCATGTCTCCGCCCCGCACCCTGTCCCACCGCCGGGCCCCGACACCGACGACACCCGGTCGCACCCGCGCGTCCTGGAACCCGTCATGCTGGTGATCCTGGTGGTGCTCGCCGCCGTCGGCGCCGTCATCGGCATCGACCTGGTCTCCAAGCTCGGCATCTCGGCCAACACCTCCGTGGTCGGCGCCCTCGTCGCCATGCTGATCGGACGCATCCCGCTGGGCTTCCTGCGCCGGATGCGCTCCGTGCACCGGCAGAACCTCGCCCAGAGCGCCATCTCCGCCGCCACCTTCGCCTCCGCGAACGCGCTGCTGACCTCGGTGGCCGTCCCGTACGTCTTCGGGCGCACCGACCTGGTCTGGCCGATGCTCGCGGGAGCCTTCATCGGCCTGGTCGTGGACGCCTGGGTGCTCTACCGCGCCTTCGGCTCCCGGCTGCTGCCGGCCGACGCGGCGTGGCCGCCCGGCACGGCCGCCGCCGAGACCATCAAGGCCGGCGACCGGGGCGGCCGACGCGCCCTCGTCCTCGCCGGCGGCACCGCCGTCGGCCTGGCCGGCACCCTTCTCAGCCTGCCGCTCTCCGCGGCCGGCGTCGCCTTCCTGGGCAATGTCTGGGCGCTGATGATGTTCGGCATCGGCCTGATGCTGCGCCAGTACAGCCCCGATGTCCTCCACACCGACCTGGGCGCCGGGTTCATTCCGCACGGTGTCATGGTCGGCGCCGGAATCGTGGCCCTGGGCCAGGCCGTCGTCCTGCTGATCGGCCGTCGCGAGCGCAAACGGAAGTCGGGCGCCGAGAAGGCACGGAGCGCACCGGCCCCGGCGCCGGACCCCGCACAGGACCCGACCGTCGCGTACACCGTGGACGAGCGCGCCCTGCGGCTCTCCCTCATCCGCGGCTACGCGCTGTTCACCGCGGGTGCGGTGGTCCTGGCCGTGCTCGGCGGGCTGATCGGCGAGATGAGCCCGCTCGGCATCGTCGGCTGGGTGCTGTTCGCCGCGTTCGCCGCCCTGGTGCACGAGCTGATCGTCGGTCTCGCCGCGATGCAGTCCGGCTGGTTCCCGTCCTTCGCCGTCACCCTGATCTTCCTCATTCTCGGGCTGGCCATCGGCATCCCGTCCGTACCGCTCGCCCTCCTGGTGGGTTATGTCTCCGCGACCGGACCGGCCTTCGCCGACATGGGGTACGACCTCAAGGCGGGCTGGCTGCTGCGCCGCGAGCACCGCCCCTGGGACCCGTACGAACGCGAAGGGCGCCGCCAGCAGTTCCTGGCCGCCCTCATCGGATTCGGCGTGGCGCTGGCCGTCGTCGCCCTCGCCTGGCGCTCCTACTTCGGACAGGGCCTCATCCCACCGGTCGCCAAGGTGTACGCCGACACCATCAAGAGCGGGCTCAGCGACCCGGACGCGGTGCGCACGATGCTGCTCTGGGCCATCCCCGGCGCGGCCATCCAGCTGCTGGGCGGCACGCGCCGGCAGATGGGCGTCATGCTCGCCACCGGCCTTCTCATCCTCACCCCGCAGGCCTGCTGGCTGGTCCTCGGCGCCCTCGTCGTCCGGGTCGGCTACCGCAGGCTGCGCGGTCCCGCCGCCGACGAGGAGCTGAACCTGGTCGGCGCCGGACTGATCGCGGGCAGTTCGCTCGGCGACTCGGCCCAGATCCTCAAGGCCTGACCGGCCGCCCGCCCGGGCTCCGGTCCGGACGGACCGACCCCTTCACCGCACCACCGCTCCACACCAGTACGACCCGCACGGCAAGGAGAACCCTCCATGGACATGTACAGCAGGCTCGAACCGCGCCCCGAGTACCTCAGCTTCGAACTCGCCCTGGCCGCCCGCAAGCTCGTCGAGGAGGTCATGCTCGTCAAGCGCGGCGAGCATGTCGTCCTCACCGGCGACACCAGCAGCGACCGCCGGGTGATCGAGGCCACCGCACAGGCCGTCGCCGCCGCCGGGGCACACCCCGTCGTCGTCTGGTACGAGACGCTGCCCGGCGCCTCCATGGAGCCGCCCCGGCCCGTGGCCGGTGCCATCGCCGACGCCGATGTGTGGATCGAGTTCGCCGTCTCGTACCTGATGCACTCCGACGCCTTCCGCACCGCCATGGCGGCGGGCTGCCGCTACACCAATCTCACCGCGATGGACGTCCAGATGCTGGTCGCCACCGTGGGGCGCCCCGACTTCCAGGGCGTCATCCGCCTCGGCAAGGCCCTCGTGGCGCTGCTGGAGGCGGCGGACGAGGTCCGCATCACCTCCGCCAACGGCACCGACCTGGTGGGACGCAACGGCGACCGGCCGATCAACCTGCGGGGCAAGCCCGCGGAGAAGCCCGGCGAGACGGTCATGCTCTCCGGCCAGATCTCCTGGAACCCGCTGGAGGAGACCCAGGACGGCGTCCTCGTCTTCGACGGGGCCCTGTGGCCGCCGGACGAGATCGGTCTGCTGCGCTCCCCGGTCCGCTGCACCGTGGAGAAGGGCGTCGTCACCAGGATCGAGGGCGGCGCCGACGCGGACACCTTCCGCCGCTGGATGGAGTCCTTCGACGACCCGAACATGTTCCGCGTCGCGCACTGGTCGCTCGGCTTCAACCCGGGGGTGCTCGCGCCGACCGGCCGCATCGTCGAGGACGAGCGCGTCTTCGGCTGCGTCGAGCTGGGCATCGGCACCAAGGGGGCCTGGATCGGCGGCGAGCCGTGGGTGGCCGCCGCGCACACCGACGGCAGTGTCCTGGGCCCGTCCATCTACCTGGACGGCGTCGCCATCGAGGAGAACGGGCGCTATGTGCACCCGGAGCTGGTCGGGATCTGCCGCGAGCTCGGAGTGGCAGGGTACTGAGGGGGGCCGCGAGGTCCCGCCGTATGCCCGGCGGCCGGGCCCGCACCCCGCGGTGCGGGCCCGGCCGCCGTCCGTGAAACCGTTCCCCCGTCGCGAAAGGAGCGCCCATGTCCACTCCCGCCCCGTACCGTCACAACGGGCTCGTCTGCACCGACCACACCCTTGACGTGCCGCTCGACCACCGGTCCCCCGACGGACCTGCCATCAGCCTGTTCGCGCGCGAGGTCGTCGCCGCCGGCCGCGAGCACGAGAACCTGCCCCGTCTGCTGTGGCTGCAGGGCGGCCCCGGCGGCCGTGCCGAGCGCCCCAACGCGGCGGGGGCCTGGCTGCGCCGCGCCCTGACCGACTACCGCGTGGTGCTGGTGGACCAGCGCGGGACCGGCCGCTCCACACCTGCCGACCGTATCTCGCTCGCCCGGTTCGGCACCGACTCCGCGGCGGCCGCCGGGTATCTCGCGCACTTCCGCGCCGACTCGATCGTCCGCGACGCCGAACTGCTGCGCCGTCACCTCCAGGGCGACGCGCCGTGGAGCGTCCTGGGCCAGAGCTTCGGAGGCTTCGCCACGCTCACCTATCTGAGCCTCGCACCCGAGGGGCTCACCCAGGCGTACATCACCGGCGGCCTGCCGACGCTGACCGGACACGCCGACGAGGTGTACCGGGCGGCCTACGCCCGCACGCTCGGCCACAACGAGCGCTACTTCGCCCGCTACCCCGGCGACCAGCGCCTCGCCGACGCCGTCGCCGCACACCTCGAAGCGCGCGACGTCCGCATGCCGACGGGCGAGCGCCTCACCCTCCGCCGGTTCCAGACGCTCGGCATCACGTTCGGCACCTCGGCCCGGTTCGACTCGCTCCACTATCTGCTGGAGACCGCGTTCACCGAAGGCGCCCACGGCCCGGAGCTCAGCGACACCTTCCTGCGCGGGGTGGACGCCGCCGTCTCCTTCGCCGAACGCCCCCTGTACGCCGCGCTCCACGAGCCGATCTACGCGCAGGGCGGCCGTGCCACCGGGTGGTCCGCCCACCGTGTGCGGGAGGAGTTCCCCGCCTTCGCCGCCCGCGCGGGCACCCCGCTCCGGTTCACCGGCGAGATGGTCTACCCCTGGCAGTTCGAGGAGGACCCCGCGCTCGTCCCGCTGCGCGGCGCCGCGGAGGTCCTCGCCGCGCGCACCGACTGGCCGGTCCTCTACGACCTCGACCGGCTCGCCGCCAACGAGGTGCCCGTCGTCGCGGCCGTCTACCACGACGACATGTACGTCGACCGCGACCAGTCCCTCGCCACCGCCGACGCGGTCCGCGGTCTGCGGACCTGGGTGACCGACGCCTACGCCCACGACGGGGTACGGGCCGACGCCGCTGTGCTGGACCGGCTGATCGCCATGGCCCGTCACGAGGCCTGAGCGTCCGCCCGCACTCGCGGGCCGCACCGAGGACGGGCCGCCGGGCAGGGAACCGGCGGCCCATTCTTGGTATGGACACGACCAAATGTCATGGCTAGTCTCGGAGTTGGTCTAGACCTAGTGAGGTGGAGCGCGCCCGCCCCACTCGTCCACAGCGCCCCCACACCTCCCCCCAGGAGCGAAGCATGCGCCGAAGGATCACCTCGTCACTGCTCGGGCTCGGCATCGTCGGAGCCTCCCTCCTCGCCACCACCGGCAGCGCCCAGAGCCACGGCTACACCGACTCCCCCATCAGCCGTCAGCAGCTCTGCGGCAACGGCACCGTGCGCAACTGCGGCCAGATCCAGTGGGAGCCGCCGAGCGTCGAGGGGCCGAAGGGCTTCCCCGCCCGCGGCCCGGTCGACGGCACCCTCTGCGCCGGCGGCAACGGACGGTTCTCGGAACTCGACGACCCGCGCGCCGGAGCCTGGCCCGCGACACAGGTCGGCGGCGGACAGAACCACACCTTCCGCTGGCGGATCACGGCACGCCACGCGACAACCGACTTCCGCTACTACATCACCAAGGACGGATACGACCCCACCAAGCCCCTCACCCGGGCCGACCTGGACCCGCAGCCGTTCCTGACCGTGCCCTTCGGAGGCCGCCAGCCGGGCTCCACGGTGACCCACGACGGCGTTCTGCCGCAGAAGTCGGGCAAGCACCTGATTCTCGGCGTCTGGACCATCGCCGACACCGGTAACGCCTTCTACGCCTGCTCGGACGTGAAGTTCTGAGCCCCACCGGCTCCCGCACCCACAACCGCCCGGGGCGGGCGGTCCCCGAACACGGGACCGTCCGCCCCGGAACGTGCGACCACCCCCGCCCTCAGCCCTCCAGGTAGACGGCACGCCCGTCCGCGCGGGCCGCGTCGACCGCCACGAGCCGGTCGAAGCCCTGGGGGGCCATGAGGGGCTTCCACTCCTCAAGGGTGCGCACGAGCAGCTCGGTGTGCTCGTCGGGGTCGAGCACCACGGCGGAGATCTGTTCGTCGCTCAGGACACCGCCGTCGAAGATGAAACCGATGTGGTTCGCGGGCCACACCTCACCCCGGTGCCCGATGAAGTGGGTGCCCAGCAGCCGGGGTTCGCCGGTGAATTCCAGCCCGGTCTCCTCACGGCACTCGCGCAGCGCACACTGCCACGGGGTCTCGCCCGGGTCCATGTTCCCGCCGGGCCACTGCCAGACCTCCCGGTCGTACACGGACCGCAGCTGGACCGGACGGCCGGCGGTGTCGGTGAAGTAGAGGCAGGCGTAGCCGGTGGACTGGGCGATGGTCTTGACGTACTCATGCGGCGGAAGCCAGGCGTGGGTCATCTCGGTCCGTCCCGTCGAGCTGTGCGGCAGGCAGTGGCAGCGGATCATTATGCCGGGACAAGTCCCCGCGGTACGAAGGCCGTTGCCCGTTCATCACCCTCCGCGCGTCTGTGCGGCCATGCCCGCACCCGCCTCCGCGCCCGCGGCCTCCCCGCGGACACGCCCACAGAGGGCGACATACGCATGAGGCGAGGCTAACCTAAGTTTCTTGCGACCCGCAGGGGTGTGCGACTGGGCAGCCCATACGCGTTAGGTTAGGCTTACCTAACGACAGGGGAGGTTGCTCATGCCTGATCACATACCGGGGCATATTCCGTACGGTCACGGTGAGTTCGAGGGCCGCACGGTGCTGGTGACCGGTGCGGGACAGGGCATCGGTGCCGCGGTGACCGAGGCGTTCGCCGCCCTCGGAGCGCGGGTCGCCGCCACCGACCTCGGCGCGTCCGGCATCGACCGGCTCGCCGGCTCGCACCGGTCGGTGACCGCGTACGTCATGGACGTCACGGACCGGCGCTCGGTCGACGACATCGTGGCGAAGGCGGAGAGCGACCTCGGCCCGCTCGATGTGCTGGTGAACGTCGCCGGAATACTCCGCACCTCCCCCGCCGCCCAACTGTCCGACCAGGACTGGGCGGACACCTTCGCCGTGAACACGACCGGCGTTTTCCACACCTCCCGTGCGGTCGCGGCCCGGATGGCGCGACGCGGTTCGGGCTGCGTCGTCACCGTCGGATCCAACGCCGCCGGGATCCCCCGCACCGGCATGGCCGCCTACGCCGCGTCCAAGGCCGCCGCCGCGATGTTCACCAAATGCCTCGGGCTGGAACTCGCCCGTGACGGCGTCCGCTGCAACGTCGTCGCACCCGGCTCCACCGACACCGCCATGCAGCGCGGCCTGTGGACCGACGAACACGCGCACCGGCGGGTGATCGACGGCGACCCGGCCACCTACCGCACCGGGATCCCGCTGGGCCGCATCGCCGAGCCGCACGACATCGCGGACGCCGTGCTCTTCCTCGCGTCGGACCGGGCCCGCCACATCACTCTGCAGGAGCTCTACGTCGACGGCGGCGCCACGCTCCGCTGAGCCGGACCGCGCGGCCGCCCACCGGACCGCCCCGCCCGCCCCCGCGCAACCCGCGCTTCCCCGCACCGCTTCCACCCGCCTGCTTCCCCTACCTTCCCTTTCCGGGAACACAAGAAATGGAGCCCCCGTGTCGACGGCATCCGAGGTCGCCACACACGTCCCTGCGGCCGGACCGGCCCCCGCAGCGGTCGGAGCGGCCACAGCGCTCCTGGACGCCTACACCCCAGGCGCCCGGTTCCTGGCCACCCCCTCCCGCACGCTCCTCGCACACGGGGTGCACAGCGAAGTACCCCACGGCGAGCAGCCGTTGGCCGAGCGGGTGACCGCCACCCTGGCGGCGGCCCGCGCCTCGGGCCATCTCGCGCCCGTGGTCATCGGCGCCATCCCCTTCGACCACGAGGCGCCCGCCGCGCTCGCCGTCCCCCGGACGGTCCGCGTCGCACCGCCGCTCACCGCGGACCCGCTGATCGCGCTGCCCGCCCCCGCGCCGGACGCCGCCGGCTGGCGGGTGCGCGAGGTCCCCGGGCCCGCGGAGTACGAGGCCGGGGTCGCCGGGGCCGTGGAGCGGATGTGGCGCGGCGAGTTCAGCAAGGTGGTCCTGGCCCGGACCCTCGAACTGACCTCCGCCGGCCCACTGGACATCCGCGGGCTGCTGGAACGCCTCGCCCGCCGCGACCCCTCCGGCTATACGTTCGCCCTGCCCACCTCCCCCACCGGCACCCTTCTCGGCGCCAGCCCCGAACTGCTGGTCTCCCGGCGGGGCCGCCGGGTCGTCGCCAATCCCCTGGCGGGCTCGACACCCCGCAGCGGCGACCTCGCCGAGGACGTTCGCCGCGCGGCCACCCTGCTGGAGTCCGCGAAGGACCTCCATGAGCACGCCGTCGTGGTGGACGCGGTGCATCAGGCGCTCGCCCCGCACTGCTCGGACCTCACCGTGCCCGCGCAGCCCACCCTGATCCGGACCGCCACCATGTGGCATCTCTCCACGACCGTGACCGGCACCCTCGCCTCCCCGGACACCTCCGCCCTGGAACTGGCCTGCGCCCTGCACCCGACGCCCGCGGTGTGCGGCACCCCGACCGCCACCGCGCGCCGGGTGATCCACGAGACCGAGCCCTTCGACCGGGGGTTCTTCACCGGAATGGTGGGCTGGGGCGACGCGGAGGGCGACGGTGAGTGGGTCGTGACGATCCGCTGCGCCGAAGCCGGGGAGCACGCGCTCCGGCTGTACGCGGGCGCGGGAGTCGTCGCCGCGTCCCAGCCGGAGTCGGAGACCGCGGAGACCGCCGCGAAGTTCCGTACGTTCCTCGACGCGGTGGGAGCCGAGCTGTGAGCCACGCCCGTACGACAGACCTTCAGGCGCCGACCTGGCCCGCGGAGTTCGCCGAGCGCTACCGTGCCGCCGGGTGGTGGCGCGGGGAGACCTTCGGGCAGCTGCTGCGCGACCGCGCCGCGGCCCACCCCGACCGCGTCGCGATCGTGGACCCGGCCGGCGGCGGGCGCCGCTGGAGCTACGCGGAGCTGGACCGGCGGGCCGACGCCCTCGCCGCCGGGCTGCTCGGCCGGGGCATAGGCAAGGGGGACAAGGTCGTCGTCCAGCTTCCCAATGTCGCCGAGTTCTTCGAGGTGATCTTCGCGCTGTTCCGGATCGGCGCACTGCCCGTCTTCGCGCTGCCCGCGCACCGGGAGACCGAGATCCGGTACTTCTGCTCGTTCACCGGGGCGGTCGCCCATGTGATCCCCGCCGTGCACGGCGGCTACGACTACCGGGACCTCGCCACCGCGGTCAGGGCCGAAGTCCCCACGCTCCAGCATGTGTTCGTGGCCGGGGGCGCCCCCGGCGGGCACGAGGCCCTCGCCGATGTCCCGGCCGAACCGGTGCACATCCCCGGACCGGCCCCGCACGATCTGGCCTTCCTCCAGCTCTCCGGCGGCAGCACCGGAGTACCCAAACTGATCCCGCGCACCCACGACGACTACATCTACTCACTGCGCGGCTCCAATGAGCTGTGCGGCGTCGACGAGAACAGCGTTTACCTCTGCGCCCTGCCCGCCGCGCACAACTTCCCGCTCTCCTCGCCCGGTTCGCTGGGCGCGCTCCACGCGGGTGCGCGCGTCGTGCTGGCCCCGCAGCCCACCCCTGACGTCGCGTTCCCGCTCATCGAACGGGAGGGCGTCACCCTGACCGGGCTGGTGCCGCCGCTCGCGCTGGTGTGGACGGAGGCGGCGCCGTCGAGCGCGTACGACCTCAGCAGCCTCGATGTGCTCCTGGTGGGCGGCGCGAAATTCAGCGAGGAGGCCGCGCGGCGGGTGCGGCCCGCCCTCGGCTGCACGCTCCAGCAGGTCTTCGGAATGGCGGAGGGACTGGTCAACTACACCCGCCTCGACGACCCCGCGGAGACCATCGTCACCACCCAGGGCCGGCCGATCTCCCCCGACGACGAGATCCGTGTCGTCGACGACGAGGACAACGACCTGCCCGTCGGCACGGCCGGGCATCTGCTGACCCGCGGTCCGTACACGATCCGCGGCTACTGGAACGCACCCGAGCACAACGCCCGCTCCTTCACCGAGGACGGCTTCTACCGCACCGGGGACATCGTCCGCCTCACCACGACCGGGCATCTGGTCGTCGAGGGGCGCGCCAAGGACCAGATCAACCGGGGTGGCGAGAAGATCGCGGCCGAGGAGGTCGAGAACCACATCCTCGCCCACCCGGCGGTGCACGATGCCAATGTGGTCGCCGAGCCCGACCCGTATCTGGGCGAGCGCACCTGCGCGTACGTCATTCTGCGGGCCGGGGCCGAGCCGCTGACGCCCGTCGCCGTCAAGAAGTTCGTCCGCGGCCGCGGCCTCGCCGCCTACAAGGTGCCCGACCGGGTCGCGTTCGTGGACGCCTTCCCGCAGACCGGCGTCGGGAAGATCTCCAAGAAGGACCTGCGCGCGGCCGCCACCGCTCCCGCGGGCTCGTCCCCGGCCGATTCGTCCACCGCCCCACCGACCGCACAGAACTGAACGGACCGTCACCGACATGCCCCTGCCCGCCATTTCCCCCTATCCGATGCCGACCGCCGCCGACCTGCCGGCCAATCGGGTCGCGTGGAGCGTCGACCCGGCGCGCGCCGTACTGCTCGTACACGATCTCCAGAACTACTTCCTGGGCGCGTTCGACCGCACGGCCTCCCCCGTCACCGAACTCCTCGCCCATGTCGCCCTGTTGAGGAAGCAGGCCGAGGAGCTCGGCATCCCGGTCCTCTACACGGCCCAGCCCAGCGACCAGTCGCCCGCCGAGCGCGGCCTCCAGCAGGACTTCTGGGGCCCCGGGCTGCCCGCTGACGCCCATCTGGCCGCGATCGCCGACGAAGTGGCTCCCGGCGGCTCGGACATCGTGCTCACCAAGTGGAAGTACAGCGGTTTCGTCCGTACCGATCTGCTGGAGCGGCTGCGCGAACAGGGCCGCGACCAGTTGGTGATCACCGGGATCTACGCGCACATCGGTGTGCTGATGACCGCCTGCGACGCCTGGATGCAGGACATCCAGGCCTTCGTCGTCGCCGACGCCGTGGCCGACTTCTCGGCCGACGACCACGCGATGGCGCTGCGCTGGGCGGCCGGCAAATGCGCGATGGTCACCACCACCGGCACCGTCCTCGGGGACAGCTGATCACCAGGGCTCCGACGCGCGGTTCCCGTTTCTGACTCCGCCGTGCGGCCGGTGGGCGCCGTGGCGTTCACCGGCCGCACGGCGGTGCGGCGAGGGGGAGGGCTCAGTCCCCGACCCGGTCGGGGGCGCAGGGCGTTCCTATTCCCCGTCGCCGAAGGTCCACACGGCCCGGCTGCCCGGACCGACGACGAGGGTGGACCGGCCGATCCTCTCCTCGTGCCGGTCCTTCACGGGCCGGTTGAGCGACATCTCGATCTGCCGCAGACCGGCCTGCTCGCGCGGGACGGGGTCCAGCCGAAGGGCGGTGCCACCGCCTTGCGCGAGAACACCGCCGTCCGTCGCCGTCCGGACGTCGAACCCGCCCGCCCGCAGCAGCGGCACCGTACTGGCCAGGTCCCCCTCCGTGACCGCGAGGCGCACGGAGGTCACATCACGCATCGAATGGCCGCGGTAGCCGTCGGACAGATAGCGCTCCCGGCCGACGTCACCGGGATACGCGGCCGGCTCGGTGTTGCCGCGCGGGTCGGCGAAGTACTCCGCCAGGTATTCCATCCCCCAGGCCCCGAAGGCGTCGTACTGGGTGGTGGTGAAGACGGCGTCGAACCAGGGCACCGGGACCCCGTCGCCGAAGTCACGTGTCTGACGGAACTCGACGGGATCGGCCGTCCCCTGGTCGCGCAGCCGTTGGACCACCGTCCTCAGATCCCCGGCGCGCTCGGCCGAGATCCCCATTCCGGTGGAGCCGTGGGTGCCGTCCTGGCCGGGCAGGTCGCCCACCCCGAACAGTTCGAGGTAGGTCTCGCGGCCCATCAGATAGCGGCCGGTCCAGGTGGCTCCGTCCGCTCCGGTCGTCGTGCGGACCTGGAATTCGGCGAAGTCACGGAGATAGCCGGAGTGTTCGATGGCGTCGGCGGTCTCCCGGTCCAGGACCCCGTAGGCGTGATTGAAGAAGAGCAGTTGCCGGGGCGCCGGCGGGGGCGTCCCGTCGGCCCGTGCGGTCCCGCCACCGCCTGCCAGACCCGCGAGGGCCAGTACGAAGGTCATGGCGAGGACGAGGGGTATCCGAAACATCTGGCGAAGCAGCATGCGAGGCATCGTAGGCCGGGTACGGGGCGATCGACGGGTAATTAGCGCGCCGCCGGACCGGAGCGGCCTCTTCCGCCGGCCCGCCACCGGCTCACCGGCCCTGCTGTCCGGCCGGGGTGACGCGTTCCAGGCCGTAGTAATCGGCGACGCAGGAGGCGGGCCAGACCATGTTGCGGCTGAACGGCTCGGTCATCCTGCTGATGGGCGTCCGCCGGTAGGGCAGGACCTGCTCGCCGGCCGCCGAGCGGCTGCGGAGCCAGGTGTCCTGGTCATCCCATTTCCGTGCCCGTGCGGACATCTCGGAGTCGAGGGTCCCCAGCGACGCGAGCAACGAGAGGCAGACCACGGCGTACACCGTCGCGCCCGCCGCCAGGGGCGCCCCGGCGCGGCGCACGAGGCGCCGCCATCCCCGGGCGAGGAGTGTGCCCGCATGGACGAGCAGCAGGATGTGGAGCAGGAGGTAGTCGTTCCACAGACGGTTCGAGGTCGCGACGCTCGCCCCGAAGGCGGGATACGTGATGACCGTGCACAGATAGCCGGAGACGACGAGGGCGCAGAAGCCTGCACCGGCGCACAGCAGCTCGTTCCTCATGGGGAAGGGGCCGTACGGGAACCGGGCCAGCAGCCCCAGGACGAGGCCGACCGCCACGGCGCCCAGGTACTGCCACGCCGTGAGACAGGTGACGGCGATCCGGCCGAAGCCGTCCAGGGAGGCGAGGAGCGACTCCGGGTCGAGCATCGCATCGGCGCCGTGGACCTCGCGGCGGTGCCGCGCCCCCGGGGAGGTGAAGAGGAGCAGTCCCGCGATCAGCATGCCCGCGATCCCCGCCGAGCACCACATCCGCACGAAGCGCCGTCGCACTCGCGGAACGACCCGGCCGCTGATCAGCAGCAGGCCGCCCAGGACGGCCACCGCGACGACGCAGGTCTCCTCCGACAGTGTGCCCAGGAACAGCCCGCCGGCGAGGACGGTGAGCAGCGCGAAGCCCCGGGCCCGCCGTGAGGTGGCCCGCAGCGCGGGAATGGCGGCGGCACAGGCGAACACCGGCGGCAGGGTGTGCGAGACGGACGCGGCCGGCCAGTAGAACGTCTTGTACGTGTTGTCGGTCCCGAAGAGGAACAACGCGGCCACCATGGACGCCACCAGGAACGGGACTCCCCGCGGGAGGCCTGCCGCCGCCCTGCGCAGGACCGCGGCGGTGAACGCCCAGAGAAGCCCGAGGACCAGCAGCCCGCTGATCAGCCCGAACCACTGGTGGCCCGTGACACCGAACCGCGCGTAGGCCCACACCAGCACGGCGTTCACGACCCGCCCGTTCTCCAGGAACCAGAACTTGTGCGTGATCGCGGACAGTCCGCCGTCCTGGACCAGCGGCAGAAAGCACCAGTCGTCGCCGCTGGGGCGGACCCAGCGGCCGGACCGGGCCGCCGCGGCGAGCAGGCAGAGCGGCAGAAGTGCGAGCGCCTTCACCCACAGCGGCGTCCACCGCCGCACCGCCCCCTGGCCCGGGGCGCCACCCGCCCGGAAGTCCCCTGCCGGAGTTCCGCTGTCCCGGACGCCCTTCTCCGGGGTGGCCTCTCCCTGTCTCTCCGGTGTGGCCGCGTCCCGGGTGCCGCTGACGCGCCGCTCGCGAACGGTCCTCTCCGACACGCGTTCCACGACTGGTCTCCCTTCCACGTCGACTACGCACGGTGCGCCCGGCCCACGGCCCGCACAGGGCGGTCGCGGCAGCCCGGAGCCGCCCCGTGGGGAGAGCGGCTTCCTCCGTGCGGGAATACAGCTTGCGGCCCATGAGGGGCCGGAGGCGCGATCCGCGGGAAGGTTCGGGGAAATGGCTCCCGGCTTCGCCCATTCGGTGCCACCGCGATGGCCCGCACGGTCATATGACGCGCGTCCCTCACGCCGGACGGCAAAATTCACTCGACACAGATTCCGGCCGAGGCGTGCCTGGAGAGCGCGTGCCACGCCCTGAGATTCCGTAACCACACCTGCCGGGGAACTCAATGAACGAATGCCAGATCTCGATCGTCGTTCCGTGTTTCAACGAGGATGAGGTGCTCAACCCCTTTCACCACGCACTGATTTCGGTCCTCGAATCGACCCGGAGAACCTTCGAGGTCTGCTATGTCGACGACGGCAGCCGTGACCGGACCAGACACCAGCTGCGCACGCTCGCCGCGGCGGATCGGCGGATCCGCTACACCTCCTTCAGCCGGAACTTCGGCAAGGAGGCGGCGATGCTCGCGGGGCTGCGCATGTCACGGGGTGAATCCGTGGTCCTCATGGACGCGGACCTCCAGCATCCGCCGGGGCTCGTGCCCCGCATGCTCGAACTGCGGCAGCACGGCTACGACCAGGTCGTCGCCCGCCGGGACCGTGCGGGCGACGGCGCCCTGCGCGGTGTGCTCAGTTCGGCCTACTACCGGACCATGGGGCGCTGCATGGATGTCGAACTGACCGACGGCGAGGGAGACTTCAGGCTCCTTTCGCGTCCCGCCGTGGACGCGGTCCTCGCCCTGCCGGAGGCCAACCGGTTCTCCAAGGGGATCTTCTCCTGGATCGGCTTCGACACCGTCAGTTTCACCTACCCCAATGTCCGACGCGCCGCGGGAAGCTCGAAGTGGGGTGGCAGACGGCTCCTCAACTACGGTATCGACGGCCTCATCTCGTTCAACAGCCGACCACTGCGCCTGGCCATCCATGCCGGGCTCGCGCTGTCGGTCGCCGCGTGTGCGTACGCGCTGTGGATCATCGCGGACATCGCCCTGCACGGAGTGCGGGTACCGGGATTCGCCACCATGCTGGTGGTCGTCGTGGCGCTCGGCGGAATTCAGCTCGCCACGCTGGGGATCATCGGTGAATACGTGGGGCGCATCTATTACGAGACGAAGCGCCGGCCGCCGTACGTGGTCCGCGAGACGGAAAGCGGCAAGGGCCGGGGAAACGGGCCCGCCGGGATCCGCGACGGACACGCGACGGCGCCGGCGGTGGAATGGGCGGCGCCCGTCACGGTTTCGGCCGGGGCCGTCGGCTCCGGCGCCGCGGGGACCGGCCGGCGGGCCGGCGAGGGCCGTGGGTCCGCGCCGGCCGGCGCCGGTGAGCCGCTGGAGCGCGATGGGCACCGGCCCTCCTCCCCGGCGGTTCCCCCGCAGCACTGAACGGCGGGGCCACCGCACTGCGCCGGGCGGGCCACCGCGTGCCGGGTCAGACCGCCGGAGCGATGTCCGGCACCAGGGGACCGGAGCCGTCGACCAGGTCGCGGGCGACGGAGGCGAACGCCGCTCTGTCGGGCAGACCGGTCTTCTGGAGAACGCTCGCCACATGCTTCTCGACCGTGCGGGGCGAGATGTGCAGCCGGCCGGCGATGTCCTTGTTGGCGATCCGCTCGGCGAGCAGCCGGGCGACATCGAACTCGCGCACCGTGATGCCGAACCTGCGCAGGTGCGGCGGCACCTGCTCGGTACCGTTCCGTCGCTGCCGGACCGGCGCGCCCATCCCGCGCAGCAGCGCCCGGCAGGCTCCGGCCGCCTCCCGGAGAGACGCTCCGTGGAAGTACTCCTCCGCCTCGCGCAGCCAGTCGACCGGCGTGCCCCAGCCGTCCTCGTACGCCGAGCGTGCTACCAGCCGCAGGCACAGATGGCGGGCCATGGGGTAGAGCTCGGCCGCCTCCAGCGCCGCGTCCGCGGCGGCCGTCGCCTCGCCGGAGCGGCCCTCACGGCCCAGCAGCACGGCGTGCGCCAGGCCGGTGAACTGACGGTTCCAGCGGGTTTCGCTGACGCTCGCCGCCGCGATTCCGGCGTAGTGCCGCCGTCCCATGCGCCCGGCCAGCACGCCGAGCAGCAGGACGATGCCGTGCCTGCCGAAATCCGCGTTCGCCGGGTTCTCCGCGTCGTAGGCGAGCGCCCGCGCGAACTCCTGCTCCGCGTCGTCGTGCTTCTCCTCCAGCAGCGAGCAGAACGCCCGCGCCAGTCCGTACGCCATGGGCCGTATGCCCGGCGCCGCGTCGATGAGCGGGGCCAGCCGCTCCAGCGCCTGCTGCATCTCCGCGCGCCGCCCGCGGTGGGCGTGGCGTACGGCCTCGGCGAGCCGCAGCAGGGACAGCGCCCGGCCCAGACGCAGCCGGGACGCTTCCGCCGCCACCTCGCGGATCCGGTCCCCGGCGGCCTCGAACTCGCAGCGTCGGATCTGATCCAGGGCCAGGACGAAACCGGTCTCGTGCGCCAGCGGCAGCAGGCCCGCCCGCAGGCACTCCTGCCGGGCCTGTTCGACCCGGGCGGGGCGGCCGTCGCGCCGCGCCGCGAGCCGGGCCAGATGGACCTCCGCGTACACCCGGAGCGCGGGGAGCCGGCGTGCGCGGGCGATCGCGCAGGCGCGCAGGAAGTACGTCGTCGCGGTCTCCTCGTCCTGGTCCCGGGCGAGCTGTCCGAGTATCAGCAGGGCTCGGCAGGCCACCGCCGGCAGGTCCGCGCGCCGGGCTGCTTCGGCTGCCCGCCGGGCCAACTCCGCCGCTGTGCGCAGCCGTTCGGGCGAGAGCCGGCTCAGCTCGACCTGCGCCGCGGTGACGTCCACGGCGGCGGCCACGGCGTCGGCCGGGCACCCTCCGAGCAGCCGGCGGGCGATGTCCAGGTGCCGGAGGGCTTCCGCGGGCCTGCCCGCCGGCAGGGCGATGTCCGCCAGCCGGGCGTGGAGCCCGGCCCGGTGCGGAGCGGGCGCACCGGCCTCGCCGGGGGTCTGTGGACGGACGGACGGCGCGGGTGGCCGGTCGGGCCGGGCCGCGCGGGCGATCGCGTCGAGCAGGTGCGCCAGTTCCGTGGCGCACGGTTCGGGGGCGACCAGCCGGTGCGCCTCGGCCTGCGGGGCCGCCGCCCGGCCCGTGGCGCCTGTGGGTACGGGGCGGCAGGGGTCCGGCCGGTCGACCGCCGGCCCCGCGGCCCGCCCGTCGGCCACGACGCCGTCCCAGCCCGTGTCGTTGTTCCCGTTCACATCAGCAGGTGGGGATCGGGGAGGGTTCCGGACAGGTCCCGCCCGTGCCGGGCACCCACCGCGCCAACGGGCAGGGCTCCTCGTGCGCCGACGCCGGCCATGAGTCAGACACCGGTCCCACCTTCCCGGCGGGGCCGCCTCGGCGCCGCCGGGGACGATCGTACGAAGGCGGTGGCCGTCCCCGGCAGCCGTCCTTTTGGGGGGCTTGCGCGGTGATCAGTCCCCGTCGAGACGGTCCTCGTGCACCCTCCGGGCCAGATCGATCTTCGTGTACGTGGGACGGCCCGCCCGCTGGTACTTGGACTTGACCCGGTCCAGGTAGTCCTTGGCGGTGTGGACCGTGATGCCCGCCCGCCGGGCGGCCGACTTGAGGGTCATCCCGGACGCGTAGTCGAGCAGGATCTGCCGCTCCCGGGGCGAGAGCCGGGGACGGTCGGGGCTGTTGTCGTGCGCGCAGGCGAAGGCGAGCTCCGGCGAGTGGGCGCCCAGGCCAGCGGCGATGTCCTTGACCGCCGCGACCAGCGTCGGCAGATCGTTGTCCTTGGTCAGATAGCCGTCGGCGCCGGCGCGGAGCGACTCGATGACGCGCGCGTGGTCAGGGACGGTGCTGATCACCAGGACCCTGCTTCCGCCGCGCCGCAGCCGCCGGATGTTGTCGGTGGAGGTGGATCCGTCCCTGAGCAGGAGGTCGAGGAGAACCACGTCGGGAGGGACGTACCGCGTCCCGGGGCGCACCGGTGCGGCGGCACCGCGGACGGGCTCCGTGTCCGGCTCGCCGAGCAGTTCCCCGGCGGTGGCCGCGGTCGCCACCAGCCGCAGCTCCGGCACCCCGTCCAGCCAGGCCCGCATGCCGTCGAGGAGCATCCTGTCGTCGTCGACCACCGCGACGGTGATCACCCGGGCCATCGCAGCTCCACCCGTACCCCTTCGCCGGGCGCGGTGTCCACGGTGGCGCGGCCGCCCACCTCCGCCATCCGGCGGTGGACCGAGCCGCGCAGCCCGAGGCCGGGCACAAACCGCTCGGGGTCGAACCCCGGCCCCCGGTCGACCACGGTGACGACGGCGCCCCCTCCCCCCTGGGACTCCCCGGCGGCGGTGAGGTACGCGTGTCCGGTACCCGCGTGCCGGCGAACGTTGTTGAGGGCCTCCCGCGCGGCGTCCGCGAACGCGGCGGCGACCTCGGGCGGCACCTGCGGCAGGTCGTGGTACCGCGCGGTGACCCGCAGTTGCAGGCTCTCCACGGAGCCGATGGCCTCCTCCAGCGCGGCGCCGATCTCCCGGTGGTGGACCTCGTCGGCGGTCTGCTGGATCAGCCGGCGCAGATACGCCGCCTCCCGGCCACAACGCTCCCGCACCTGCGGGGCGTTGGCGTCGAGGCCGCCGGCCGCGAGGGTGGTCAGCGTGGCGAGGACGGTGTCGTGGAGCGCCCGGTGGTGCTCCAGCCGCTCGGCATAGCGCGCCTTGTGCGCCTCGGCCGCCAGCGCGCGGGCGTTGGCCTCGTCGAGGAGACGTCCCTGACGGCGCAGGTACCACCAGAAGACCCACGCCATCGCGGCCGAGAACACCAGCGAGTTGACGTGTCCGGCGAGGACCGCGGGGCCGGCGCCCACCAGCCGGTAGCCGATCAGATGGGTCAGCACGAGAAGCGCGATGGCGGCGGGGACCTGGAACCGTTCGAGGGCGACGGCAGCCGCGGCACTCGCCGAGCCGCCCAGCAGCATCGCCCATCCCATCGAGGCGGGATCCTGGACGCCGCCCCACGCCCAGAGGGCGAACGGCAGCGCGCACCCGCTGACCAGGACGTCCGCCCGGATGTGCCACCGGTCGAACCAGCCGCGCCGCAGCGCCGTGCCGTAGACCAGCACGCTCAGCCCCAGCGCCGCGGCGAGTCCCGCGTACTGCACGGGGTGGCCCGGCCGGCTGCGGGCGAGTGCGAGGAGACCGACCGTCAGATGGCTCGCCCGGTAGAGCAGGGTGGCCAGGACCATGAAGGACTGGGCACGCTGGAGCCCCGACCCGACCCCCGGTGTCACCCGCGGGGCCCCGGAGCCTCGTAAACAACGTCTCGGTAGGGGTACTGCCGACAAGTCATGCCTCCCCGGACCAGTGGCACCGCGGGGCCCGGCACCGTCCCGCTGGATCGGGGCCGGGGTCCGCAGTGTCCACAAGTGTCACTGCCAGCACGTATTTTGCCCCAGCGTCCGCATGGGGAGAGAAGTGCGCGGCAGGCTTTCCGGCGGGCACGAACGGACGGACGTCCGGCTCCGACGCTGCGGACTGAGATGATCGGGGCCCGGCGACCGCCCCGCCGGGCCGGTGCGGAACGGCATCCCGCCCGCCCCCTCATTGCCTCCGGGAGAGCGCCAGATCATGATCACTGTCCACCTCACATACGAGATCGACCCGTACAAACTGGCGGACTTCGAGGAGTACGGCAGGCGGTGGGTGAGGCTCGTCGACCGTTTCGGCGGCACGCACCACGGCTACTTCCTGCCGAGCGAGGGCGACAGCGACATCGCGTACGCCCTCTTCTCCTTCGGCAGTCTCGCGGAGTACGAGAGGTACCGCATCGCCAGCGCGAGCGACCCGGAGTGCCAGGAGGCCTTCGAACTCGCCCGTACCAGTGCCTGCATCAGGCGGTACGAACGCCGGTTCCTCAGGCCGCTGGCGACCGGGGAGTGAGCCGGGGCGCCGGCCCCCGCGGGGACCGGCGCCCTCCTGCGATCCTGCCCCGCCGGGGCCACCGGTGCCCCGGTCAGCCGCCGACGTACGCCGCGAGGTGTTCGCCCGTGAGCGTGGAGCGGCCGGCGACGAGGTCGGCGGGGGTTCCCTCGAAGACGACCAGACCACCGTCGTGACCGGCGCCCGGACCGAGGTCGATGATCCAGTCCGCGTGCGCCATGACCGCCTGATGGTGCTCGATGACGATGACCGACTTCCCCGAGTCGACGAGCCGGTCCAGCAGGCCGAGCAACTGCTCCACGTCGGCGAGGTGGAGGCCGGTCGTCGGCTCGTCCAGGACGTACGCACCGCCCTTCTCCCCCATGTGGGTCGCCAGCTTGAGCCGCTGGCGCTCGCCGCCGGACAGCGTGGTGAGCGGCTGGCCGAGGCTGAGGTAGCCGAGCCCGACGTCGGCGAGCCGGGCAAGGACACGGTGCGCGGCCGGTGTGCCGGCCTCGCCGGATCCGAAGAACTCCTCGGCCTCGGTCACCGACATCGCGAGCACCTCGCTGATGTCACGGCCGCCCAGGTGATAGTCCAGCACGGACGCCTGGAACCGCTTCCCCTCGCACTCCTCGCACGTGCTGGAGACACTGGCCATCATCCCCAGGTCGGTGAAGACGACACCGGCACCGTTGCAGGTGGGGCAGGCTCCCTCGGAGTTGGCGCTGAACAGCGCGGGCTTCACGCCGTTGGCCTTCGCGAACGCCTTGCGGACCGGGTCGAGCAGTCCGGTGTAGGTCGCCGGGTTGCTGCGCCGCGAACCCTTGATCGGCGCCTGGTCGATGAACACCACGCCCTCGTCGGCGGGGATCGACCCGTGGACGAGCGAGCTCTTCCCGGAGCCCGCCACACCCGTGACGACGGTGAGCACCCCGAGCGGGATGTCGACGTCGACACCGCGGAGATTGTTCGCCGTCGCGCCGCGGATCTCCAGCGCGCCGGTGGGCTTGCGCAGGGTCTCCTTCAGCGAGGACCGGTCGTCGAAGTGGCGGCCGGTGACGGTACCGGCGGACCGCAGCCCCTCGACGGTGCCCTCGAAGCAGACGGTGCCGCCCGCCGATCCGGCGCCGGGGCCGAGGTCGACGATGTGGTCGGCGATGGCGATCGTCTCCGGCTTGTGCTCCACGACGAGCACGGTGTTGCCCTTGTCCCGCAGCCGCAGCAGCAGGTCGTTCATCCGCTGGATGTCATGGGGGTGCAGGCCGATGGTCGGCTCGTCGAAGACGTATGTGGTGTCGGTGAGCGAGGAGCCGAGGTGCCGGATCATCTTGACGCGCTGCGCCTCGCCGCCCGACAGGGTGCCCGCCGGCCGGTCGAGCGCGAGATAGCCGAGGCCGATCTCCACGAACGATTCCAGGGTCTGCCCCAGCGCGGCGAGCAGCGGTGCCACCGACGGCTCGTCGAGTCCGCGCACCCAGGCGGCCAGGTCGCTGATCTGCATCGCGCAGGCGTCGGCGATGCTGATCCGCTTGATCCTGGAGGAGCGGGCTCCCTCGCTGAGCCGGGTGCCGTCGCATTCGGGACAGGTGGCGAAGGTGACCGCCCGCTCCACGAACGCCCGGATGTGCGGCTGCATCGCTTCCTTGTCCTTGGACAGGAACGACTTCTGGATCTTGGGGATCAGCCCTTCGTAGGTGAGGTTGATCCCGTTGACCTTCACCTTGGTCGGCTCACCGTAGAGGAAGTCCCGCATTTCCCTCTTGGTGAACCTGCTGATCGGCTTGTGCGGGTCGAGGAGGCCCGACTGGGCGTAGAGGCCCACGGTCCACTGGCTGTCCGACTTCCAGCCGGGGATGGTGAACGCGCCCTCGGCGAGCGACTTGGAGTCGTCGTAGAGCTGGCTGAGGTCGATGTCGGATACCGTCCCGCGGCCTTCGCAGCGGGTGCACATGCCGCCGGTGCGGCTGAAGGTGGCCTTCATCGCCTTCTTGGCACCGCGCTCGACGGTGATGGCGCCGCTCGCCTGGACGGAGGGAACGTTGAAGGCGTACGCGCCGGGCGGGCCGATGTGCGGCTTGCCCAGCCGGCTGAACAGGATGCGCAGCATCGCGTTGGCGTCGGTGGCGGTGCCGACCGTGGAGCGCGGGTCGGCGCCCATGCGCTGCTGGTCGACGATGATCGCTGTCGTCAGGCCTTCGAGGACATCGACCTCGGGCCGCGCCAGCGTCGGCATGAAACCCTGGACGAAGGCGCTGTAGGTCTCGTTGATCAGCCGCTGCGACTCGGCGGCGATCGTGCCGAACACCAGCGAGCTCTTGCCGGAGCCGGAGACCCCGGTGAACACCGTCAGCCGGCGCTTCGGGATCTCGACGCTGACGTCCTTGAGGTTGTTCACCCTCGTGCCGTGCACGCGGATCAGATCGTGGCGGTCCGCCTCGTGCGGCACTGGCGCCTGCGTGCCGGTCCTCGTGGCCATGCTTGTCGTATCCCCATCTGTTGCGCGGGACCGTCGCCGCGGTCTCCGTCTGCGTCGCGCGGCTCGCTCCGCAGGCTGTGAGCTGTCTGTCCGGTTCTCGCCACCGCCGCCCCGGCGGCGATGGGCCGCCCACCGTAGCGGCGGTTGTGGACCTCAGTGCTTGCGAGGCCGGCTGAAGCGGACCATGTTGCCGGAGGGATCGCGGAAGGCGCAGTCGCGGACCCCGTACGGCTGGTCGATCGGCTCCTGGAGGACCTCGCCGCCCGCGGCGCGGATGCGCTCGAAGGTGGCGTCGCAGTCGTCGGTGGCGAAGATGACGCCGCGCAGCAGGCCCTTCGCCAGGAGCTCCGCCATGATCGCCCTGTCGGCGGGCGAGGCGTCGGGGTTCGCGAGCGGCGGTTCGAGGACGATGTCCACGTCGGGCTGCGACGGCGCGCCGACGGTCACCCACCGCATCCCCTCGAATCCGACATCGTTGCGCACCTCCAGGCCGAGAGCGTCCCGGTAGAAGGCGAGCGCCTTGTCGTGGTCGTCGACGGCGATGAAGCACTGTGAAAGCGTGATGTCCATGCGTTTCACGCTACGGGCGGGGGCCAGGTTTCGCTTCTCCATTCCTGACCGGTCGCGTGTGGATCCTGGCGATGCAGGCCGGGACGGCGGCTCCCTCGTCGTGGCGGCGGGCGCGGTAGGCGCTGGGGCTCTCACCGACCAGCTCGGCGAACCGCGAGCTGAAGGACCCCAGTGAGGTACAGCCGACCGCGAAGCAGACCTCCGTCACCGAGAGGTCGCCCCGTCGCAGCAGCGCCTTGGCCCGCTCGATCCTGCGCGTCATCAGGTAGCTGTACGGGGTCTCCCCGAAGGCCGCGCGGAAGCTGCGGGAGAAATGCCCCGGGGACATGAGGGCGGTGCGCGCCAGCGCCGGTACGTCGAGCGGCTCCGCGTACTCGCGGTCCATCCGGTCACGGGCCCGGCGCAGCCGGACGAGGTCCTCCAGCGTCACACGCCCAGCATCCCACAGCGGCGAGCGCCGCCGGTGCGGCTCCCGTCCCCGGCCGTACGCCCTGGTGAGGGAGGGTGCACCGGCGCGCACAGTCAACGCCTGCCGCGTGCCTGCCCGATCGGGTGATGTCTGGCGAGTCGCGAAAGTCTCGGCACTGCGTGGGCAGGCTCCAGACGACCTACCAGGGAGGGGAATTCGTGGGACTGTCACGCGACTACGGGCGTGCCATCAGCGAGGGTCCGACACCGGCCGATACCGCGGGGGCGCTCGCCCTGCCCTATCCGAGCGGCTGGTCCGCCGTTGCCTTCTCCGAGGAGCTGCGGCCGGGGGTCGTGCTCACCCGGCCACTGGCGGGGCAGGACGTGGTGCTCTACCGGCTCGGCACCGGCGCGGTGCGCGCCGTGCGTCCCTACTGCCCGCACCTCGGCGCACATCTCGGTCTGGCGAAGGTCGACGGTGACGATCTCGTCTGTCCGTTCCACTTCTTCGCGTTCGGCCCCGACGGCGCGTGTGTCCGTACGGGATACGACACAGCGCCGCCGAGGTCCTTGCTGGCGCACCTGCCGGTGCAAGAGGTCAACGGAGCCGTCTTCGTCTGGCGCCATCACGACGGCCGGCAGCCGGACTGGTTCGTCCCGGCCTGGCACGAGATCGGGACCCGGCCCGCCCGCTACGCCGCCTGGGAGCTGGCCGGCAATGTCCAGGAGGTCATCGAGAACTCGGTGGACCTCGGACATTTCGCCACCCTGCACGGCTGGGCCAAGGCCGAGATCGGCGGGCCGGTCGTCTATGACGACGCCACCTTCCATGTGTCCATGCGGGCCCATGAGTCGGCGCCGCTCCTGGGGGACTTCGTCGTCGAGGTGGAGGTGGACGGATACGGGCTCGGCTGTCTGCACGCAGATGTGTACACACCCCGGATCGGGCTGCGGATGTGCACCATGGTCATGCCGACGGCGATCGCGCCCAACCGGATGCAGTTCCGTCAGCGCAACCGCATCTCCTTCAGCGAACCGGCCGGGCTGCCGGCCCCGCTCGCCCGGGTGGTGAGCCGCACCGCCGCCCGGCTGCTGGACCGGTCCGTCTTCCGGTCCAGCTGCGAGTTCACCGCGGCCGATTTCCCGATCTGGAATCACAAGCAGTATCAGCAGCCTCCCCGTCTGGCTCCCGGTGACGGGCCGATCGGTCCGTTCCGGCGCTGGGCCCGGCGGTTCTACCCGCCGGTGGCAGCGGCGGAGGAAGTGCCCGTACAGGCTCCGGCGAACGGATCGACGGGGCCGGCACGCCGCGAGAGCTCCCCGGCCGCTTCATCGGGACCGGATTCCCCGTGAGCCGGGCGGGTTCCCGGCGCGCCCCGGGCCAAGGGCCGTGAGGCGGAGGGGACGCGCCGTTCTCCCGGGCCGTCGTGCGGGCCCGGGAGAACGCGTACCGCCGTGGTGCCCGTCCGGTGTGCCGCCCCCGGCCCGGAGCCCGGCCGGGCTTCCGGTGCCCTACCAGGTCACCGGAAGCCGCAGCGGGCTGCGGGAAGTGGTGCCCAGGCGCCAGCTGACATCGGCCACCGGCTCCGCCGGACGCAGCCCCGGGAATCTGGCGGCCAGCCGGTGGAGGGCCAGTTGCAGCTCCAGCCGGGCCAGCCAGGCACCCAGGCAGTAGTGGGGCCCGGCTCCGAACGACAGGCTCGGGGCCTCCAGAGGCGCGAACAGGTCGTCGTCCGCCCGCCGCGGAAAGACCTCGGGGTCCCGGTTGGCCATCCCGCAGTCCGCGACGACCACCGCCCCGGCCGGAATGGTCACCCCGCCCACATCGACCGCGACGGAGGCACGGCGTACGCTCCCCCGGTCGTCACCCAGCGGAATCAGGTGGAGCAGCCGGTCGGCCGCCGCCCCCGCGGTCTCCTCGTCGGCTCCGAGGCGGGACCAGGACTCCGGCCGTTCACCGAGCAGGTAGAGCAGCGAGTTGCCGAGCATCGTCATCGTGCTGTCGTGGCCTCCCACCACCAGCCCGCAGACCAGGCTGACCAGTTGTGCCTCGGGGATTCCGCCCTCTTCCCCGGCGGCCACGACCACACTGCTGACCAGGTCGTCCCCGGGACTGTGCCGCCGCTCGGCGAGCAGGTCCGCGCCGAACGCGGTGAACTCGGCCAGCGCCATGTCCACTTCGGCGCCGGAGTGGGAGCCGTCGGTGAAGGCATGCTCGCTCCAGTGCCGCAGCCGGCTCCGGGCGGAGTCGTCGAGCCCCATGAGCCGGCTGATCACCGCGACCGGCAGCGGAAGGGTGAACTCGGCGACGATGTCCACCGGTGGCTGCCCGCCCTCCAGTTCGTCCAGGAGCTGGTCCACGATCGACGCGATCCAGGGACGCCAGCGGGCGACGGCCCGCGGGGTGAACGCACGGCGCAGGGTGCGCCGCAGCCGCAGGTGCTCCGGGCCGTCATGGTTGAACAGCAGGTCCGGGCTGTTCACCAGGCCGGGCCCGTCCGCCAGGGCAGGGCCGTCCGGAGCGTACAGCTCCGCACGGCCGAACCCGGAGTCGCTGAGCACGTGCCGCACATCGGCGTACCGGCTCACCAGCCAGGCGGGGGACCCGTCGGGCAGGGTGATGGTCCGGGGTGCCCCGGGCTCGTCGAAGTGCAGACGGTGGAGCGGGAGCAGCGGCTCATCGGAGCCGGTGTGGGTGGTGCTGTCCGCGGCGGGCACGGTACCTCCGGGTGTTGTCGTCCGTTTCGCTACGGGTCACAGCTCGACCAGCACCTTGCCCAGGTTCGCCGACCGGTGGTGGTAGAGGCTCCCGTAGGCGGCCGGAATGTTGTCGAAGCCCTCGTGCAGGGTGTGGTCGCAGACGACCTCGCCCCGGCGGATGCTGCCGCCCAGCTCGGTGTGGAGCGCCTGCCAGTTCTCGTCGGTGAACCACTCCAGGGAGAAGATGCCGCGGATCGTCGTGCGCGGGAACATGATGTACGGCAGGAGACGGGGCCCCACCGCGTCGCGGCCCACCTGTGTCGCCCACTGCCAGCAGACCGCCACCTGGCTGTCGACGTTCAGCAGGGGGAACACGGCGTCGGTGACGGCGCCGCCCAGATGGTCGAGGTATCGGTCGACACCGTCCGGTGCCGCCCGCAGGAGGGCCTCGCGCACACTGTCGGCGCTGTCTCCGTGCCGGTATCCGATGACCGTGTCGAAACCGAGCCCGGTGAGCCGGTCGGCCTTCCGCGGGCTCGATGTCGTACCGATCACACGCGCTCCGGCGAGCGCGGCGAGCTGGCCCGCGAGGGTGCCCACGGAGCCGGAGGCGCCGCTGATCACCACGGTGTCGCCGGGGCGGACCGTCATGAATTTGTTCAGGATGCCCCAGGCCGTCATGCCGGGGCCGCCCATCGCGCTCAGCGCCGTCAGCAGCGGCAGGGAGTCGTCGTACCAGGCGGGATCGAGGCGGCGGTAGGCGGGGAAGACCATCGGGAACGTGCCGGTCTGCCACAGCTCGGGGACGCCCTTGCTGACCAGGTGGGTGCGCCAGCCTCCGAAACCCTGCACCAGGTCGCCGGGCCGGTGGGCCGCCCGCGGCCCGGCGTCCAGCACCTCCATGATCGAGTCGGCTCCCATGAGTTCGCCCAGTGGGGTGTCCAGGGCGATGCCCTGGAGGTAGGGGTCCACCGAGACGTACAGCGTCCGCAGCAGCATCTCGTCGGGCGCGAGGTCCACGTCGATGTCCTCGACGACCTTCTCGTAGACGCGGTTGATGTCGGGCACACCCTCGATGTGCTCACGGACGATCCACTTCTTGATCTTCATTTCGTTCCCCTTTCCACGCCGACGGTCCTCCCGACCGGAATGACGAGATGGGTCGGCAGTGGCCCGGTCTCGTCGATGGAGGCGGTGAACTTCCGGTCGTCATCACGGCAGATGAACTGGACGACGTGCCGGCCGGCCGCCGCGGCCCGGATCAGCCCGCCCGTCGTCGCCCAGACACCGGACTGGTAGAAGTTCTTCAGGCCGGGCAGTCCGGGGCCGTGTTTCTTGACGAGTTCCTCCAGCGTCTCCCCGCTCTCCACGAACGGCTGCCAGCCCAGGACCGTCCCGTCGTGGTTGCCCGTGTAGCGGACCTGGGTGAGCGGGCTCGACACATCGCGCACGGCGATCGACTCCTCGATGCCGGGATAGCGCTCCTCCAGGAACTTCACGAGCGCGACGCGTGCCCGGCGTTTGGCCGCGTAGTAGCCACGTCCGTGGCGCACGGGCAGCGTGTGGAGTTCCTGGCCGCCGCGGGCACGGGTGATCTGTTCCGGCCCTTCGTCCAGGGCGCGCCAGGGAGCGATGTCGCAGAAGTACGTGGCATAGATGACGGTCGTCTTCTCGGGGGAGAGCTCCGGGTAGTGGCTGCTGCGGAACTGGACGTTGATGCTCGGGTGCCGGATGCCCGTCAGCTCGGCCGCCTGGGCGTCGTCCAGCAGGTACGTCGTGCACGGGTCGCCCTCCGGGAAGGCCCGCTTGAGCCCGAGGAACAGGGTGAAGTAGCCGGGGAAGACCATGCCGGGTTCATGAATGGTCTTGGTGTAGAGCCGGCGGTAGGCGTCGTTGAGGAAGCGGCCGCCCAGCAGCTTCATCATGGTGGTGTATCCGTCGCAGGCCGACACGATGATGTCGGCACGCAGCTCGCGCCCGTCGGTGAGGCGGACCCCCACCGCCCGGTCCCCCTCGACGAGCACCTCCTCGACCTTGGTGTTGTACGACACCTCTCCGCCGAGCCGCCGGTAGCGCCGTTCGATCGACTCCGACAGTCCGAGCGATCCGCCCTCGGGAACGCCGGCGGAGAGATTGGCGTGCGAGGCGAGCTGGAAGTGGGTCGGCAGAACGGGGAACGCCGGGTGCTTCTCGTACAGGACGAAGTTGAAGGCCTGGCGCAGCAGCGGGTCCTTGAACCTCGCGGAGTAGTCGGACATCAGCACACTGATGGACTTGCGGACGGCGTTGAAGTACGGGATGAACGAGGCCAGCATGCGCCAGCGTTCGATGCGTCCCATCAGCCCGACCGGCTTGAGGAAGGGGTAGACGGCCAGACACTTGCGAAAGGCGCGCAGCTGGCCGCAGAACTGTCTGATCTGCTTCGCGTCGGCGGGTGAGAGCTCGGTCAGATGGGCCTCCAGCCGGTCCGGGTCGGAGTAGAAGTACACCGCCCGTCCGTCCTGTGCGCGCACGATGTTGAACACGTCGAAGTGGCGTACCTCCTTGCCCTGCAACGCGCCGAGCTCCAGCCAGATCTGGTGCATCTCGTTGCCGGGGCCGCTGCCGAGCAGCCAGCTGACGCAGGCGTCCAGGGTGAAGTCCCCCCGTTCCCAGGCGGTACAGCACCCTCCGGGGATCTCGTGCATCTCCAGGATCTGCGTCCGGTAGCCGTTGAGCTGGGCGTAGCAGCCGGTGGAGAGGCCACCGAGCCCCGCCCCGATGATGATCATCGTCTCTCTGCCGCGCGGCGAACCCGCCATGAACTCGCTCTCCTCAGTCTTCACGAGCCGGTGTCCTCCTGGGGGGACCGCCGGTCGAGCTGGGGCAGTTGCCCGAATTTGCCGCTGTGCCAGGGCTCGGTGCCCTTGCTCTCCCACGCCGTGAACTCGACGCCCAGCTCCTCGCACAGGTACTGGGTGGCGAAGCGGCCGGTGGACGCGGCGCGGATCAGACCGCCCATGCCGACCCACTGCCCGGCCATGGAGAATCCGCTCAGTCCGGGCAGCCGCATCCGGTCCTTGCCGACGAGGTCGGCGGCCACGTCGTCGGCGTCGGAGAAGGCCTTCCAGGCCAGGATGGAGCCGTTGTGGTTGCCCGTGTAGCGCTTGGTCGTGGCCGGCGAGGCCACGTCGACCAGTTCGATGCGCTTGCCGGTGCCCGGCCGTTGGCGCTCCAGGAAGCGCCGTACGAAGTCGGCCACCTTGCGCTTCTGCGCCCAGTAGGCCTTCCGGTCGGTGGTGCGCAGCTCCTTCCAATAGGCGAAATCGCTGAAGTAGGTGCAGTGGACCACGGACTTGCCCGGGGGCGCGAAGCCGTCCGAGTAGCGCGAGCGCAACTGCACCACCAGGCTGTTCTGCAGGGCGCCGGGGAGCTCGGCGGCGTCCTCGTCGGACAGCAGATAGGTGGTGCTGTGGGCGTCGTCGTCGGGGGCGTAGTCCCCCCGGATGCCGACGAAGGCGGAGACCACCGCGGGGAACAGCGCTCCGGGACGGTTCAGCAGGTCGTCGTAGAGCTTGTCGATCCGGGGGCCGGTGTACCGGCCGCCCAGCAGGCCGTGGATCGTGGTGTGGCCGTCGCAGGCCGACACGACATGGTCGGCGTAATACCGTTTGCCGTTGCGGAGTTCGATGCCGATGGCGCGGCCGTTCTCGACCAGGACCTTCTCGGTCCGGGCGCGGTAGGTGATGGTGCCGCCGAGCCCGGTGTAGCGCTCCTCGATCGACCGGGCCAGTCCCAGCGAACCGCCCTGGGGGAAGCCCGCGTTGTGGTGGTAGGCGCTGGCCATGTTGAACAGGTAGGGCAGGAGCGGGAAGTCCTCCGGGTCCTGGAAGAAGATGTTCCGGAACGCCCGGCGCAGCAGTGGGTCCTCGAAGCGGTCGGCGAAGCGGTGCATCGGGGTCGCGGCACTGCGCCAGAAGAGCCGGAACGCCGGCAGCACGGTGCGCAGCAGCGCGGCCCTCTCCCGTACGGTCCGCAGGGCCGGAGCGGTCAGGAAGGGGTACAGCTCGATGTCGATGAACCGCCGCAGATCTCGGCAGAAGGAGCGGATCAGCCGTGCGTCGGCGGGTGAGATGCCGAGCAGATGGCGCTCCAGCCGGGCCGGGTCGTTGTAGAAGGTGACGGAGCGGCCGTCCTCGTCGACGACCCGGTTGAACAGCTCGAAGTTCGTGATCGTCTTGCCATCGAGCGCGCCCAGCTCACGCCACACCTGATTCGCGTCGTTGCCCTCGGCGGTGCCGATCAGCCATTCGATGCAGTAGTCGAAGATGTAGCCGTCGCGCGCCCAGGCCGTGCAGCAGCCTCCGGGCAGCACGTGCTTCTCGAAGATGCGGGTCCGCAGGCCGCTCATCTGGGCGTAGCAGCCCGTGGACAGTCCGGCCACCCCCGCGCCGATCACGATGACGCGGGGGGTGCCGCCGGCGTCCCGCAGGGGGCTGCTCCAGTCGGACTCGTGGTCAGCCGGCATGGTCGGCGTCTCCCGTCAGGATGGCGCGGACCAGGTCGGCGTTGCGGGCGAGGTGTTTGGCGTCGAGCATGTCGGCGTGCGTTCCGGAGCCGCGCAGCACGGTCGTCCCGGTGGTGGAGCTGCCGTGCCAGGTGCCCCGCTCGCCGACGGCGTAGAGCTCCGTCTTGTCCTCGTCCGTCACGATGCTGACCGATGCCCTCACGGTGCCGGTGTTGGGACTGCGGCCGCAGAAGGTGAGGTACTCGGCGGCGTGTTCGAGTGTGGCGCGGGTGACGATCTCCGATCCGGTGTGCTTGTGCAGATGCCTGCCGAGCTCGGCCTCGAAGGCCTTGATGCCCTCGTCGCCCGGCGCGTAGCTCTCCAGGATGCGGCGCGAGTCCAGCACGACGACATGGTCCACCCGGCGTCCGCGGCGTTCGAGTTCCTTGGCCACCTCGAAGGCGAGGTTGCCGCCGAGGGAGTAGCCGAGCAGCAGGCAGGGGCCGTCCGGCTGGGCGGACTCGACGAGATCCGCGTAGCGGGCCACCTTGTCGTCGCCCGGTACGTAGTTGAACGCGACGATCCGGTACTGGGACAGCTCTGCGGAGAGTCCCCGGTAGACGAGTCCGTGGCCGCCGGCCGGGGGGAAGCAGAAGACGGCCGGTCCCTCCTCGGCGTTGAAGGTCAGATACGGCAGTTCCTCGGCCGTCGTGCTGTGCACGAGGTCCTCGACGGTGGCGGCCATCCCGTGCAGCGTCGTGGCCTGGTACAGCCGGCTCACGGGAATGCTGACGCCGAACTCCGTCCGGAGGTGGTGGAGCAGTTCGATGAGTTTGATCGAGCTGCCGCCCGACTCGAAGAAGTCGTCCTCCAGTCCGGCCTGTCGCAGACCGAGCAGTGACTCCCACTGCCGGGCCATGCTCTGTTCGTAGAGGGTGACCGGCGCTTCGTGGGCCTGTTCCCGCTCGGCGGCCCGCGGCACCGGCAGCGCGGCGGTGTCGACCTTGCCGTGCGGGGTGAGCGGCAGTTCGGGCAGTTCGGTGAAGCAGGAGGGGATCATGTACGTCGGCAGCACCGTCGAGAGATGGCGGCGCAGGGCGCGGCGGTCCAGAACCGCGCCGGGCGTGGCGACGCAGTAGGCGCACAGCGTGTCGTCCCCCTGGCTGTCGGGGCGGACGGTGACCACGGCACGGGCCAGGCCGGGCAGGCCCGCCAGGTGCGCCTCGATCTCTCCGATCTCGATCCGGTGGCCGCGCAGTTTGACCTGGTTGTCCATCCTGCCGAGCAGATGCACTCGGCCCTGGGTGTCCCAGCGAGCGGTGTCACCGGTCCGGTAGAGGCGTACGGGGGCGGCACCCGGCTCGCGGCTGAGGGTACGGGTCACGAAGCGTCGCGCGGTCTGCTCCGGGTCGCCGGCGTATCCGATGGCGACGCCGTCGCCGCCGATCCACAGTTCGCCCGGTACCCCGGGCGGGACCGGTTCGCCGTGCTCGTCGAGGACGTGGAGCGTGCTGTTGGCCAGGGGCCTGCCGATCGGGACCATCAGGCTCGGCTCCAGGTCGTCGACGGGCCCTTCGAAGCAGGCGCTGTCGATCGTCGCCTCGGTGAGGCCGTAGGAGTTGATCACGCGGGTCCCCGGCCCGCAGAGGTCACGCAGCCGCTGGTACTCGGCGACCTTCCAGGCGTCCGAGCCGACCACCAGGAGCCGCATGAAGTCGAGCCGCTGTCCTTCGCGGGCGCAGTGGTCCATCAGGCTCCGCACGATGGCCGGCACGAACTCGGCGCAGTCGACGCGCTCCGACCGCATGGTGCGGTACAGCCTCGGTGTGTCGAGGATGAGGTCGCGGTCGGCGAGCACCAGGCTGCCGCCGGAGCACAGAGCGCGCACCAGGTCGCCGGTGAAGACGTCGAACGACGGCCCGGCCATCTGGAGGTGAACCCGTACGTCCTGTTCCAGGTGGTACTCCGCACGCCATGCCTCGTACGCCGAGGCGAGGTTGCGGTGACTGACCTGCACGGCCTTGGGCCGGCCGGTGGAGCCCGAGGTGTTGATCACATAGGCGGTGGCGTCCGGGTCGGCGCTCTCCGGCGGTGCGGGGCCGTCCGTCTCCGTCGTGGACAGCTCCTCCAGGGTCACCGTCGTGGCCGGCAGGTCTGCCGCCCACTCCCGGCGGGCTTCGTCGGCGACGATCACCAGAGAGGCGCCGGCGGCACGGACGACATGGGCGACGCGTTCGGCCGGCTGGTCGGGCTGGATGGGCAGATAGGCGCCGTTGGCCTTGAGTACGGCGAGCAGGGTGACGATCAGTTCCGGCGACTTGTCCAGGCACAGGGCGACCACGGAACCCGCCGTGACCCCCAGCTCCCGGAGCCGTCGGGCCCTGACCTTGGCGCGGTGGTCGAGTTCCGCGTAGGTCAGCCGGATCGCACCGCCTCCCGGGGAGGGAGCCGAGACCGCGGTGGCCCCGGGGTGCGCGGCGGCGACGTCACCGATCATCGTGTGCACGGGCCGGATGTCACCGCGTCCCTCGCGCGGACCGCCGGGGACCGGGCCGGGACGGGTGGCTCCGCTCCATTCGCCGACCAGCTGTTCCCGCTCCCGGGCGCCGAGCATCTCCAGCCGGGGCGTCGGCAGTGCGGACGGCGACCGGGTCATGCTGTCGAGCAGATTCACGTAGTGCGAGGCCATCCGCCGCATGGTCTGCGGCAGGAACAGGTCGGTGTTGTACTTGAAGACGCAGTGGAAGCGTCCTTCGGCCTCGTCCTCGTAGGCCGACAGGGTGATGTCGAACTGTCCCTCCTCCTCGGGGAGTTCGATGTACTCCAGCCGGTAGCCGTACTTCTCGGTGGCCACCTTGTGGCTGAGCAGGATGAACATCGCCTGGAACACGGCGGAGCGGCTGGGGTCGTGCTGGAGGCCCAGCTCCTCCACCAGCAGGACGAAGGGGTACTCCTGGTTGTCCAGCCCGTTGAGCACGGTGGCACGGACCTGTTGCAGCAGATCCGCGACGGTGGGGCCGCCGGCCAGATCCGCGTGCAGCGGGAGCGGGTTGACGAAGTACCCGTACACGGAGGCGAAGTCCTGCTCGGTGCGGCCGGTCACCGGGCTGCCGACGATGATGTCGTCCTGCCCGGAGTAGCGGTGCAGCAGGACGTAGTAGGCGCCCAGCAGGACCATGAACGGGGTCACGCCGTGCTCGCGCGCGAGGGTGTGGACCCGGGCGCTCAGCCCGGCGTCGAGCGTGAAGAACTCGGAGGCGCCGTTGTGCGTCTGCACGGCCGGGCGGGGCTTGTCGACGGGCAGGTCCAGGAGCGGGACCTCGGCGGGAAGGTGGGAGCGCCAGTACTCCAGCATCCCGCCGGCCTCCCGGCCGGCCAGGAATTCGTTCTGCTTGTTGAGGAAGTCGAGGTAGCGGGTCCTCACCGGAGGCAGCGAGGGATCCTGGTTCTTCTTCAACGCCTCGTACACGGCGAACAGTTCCTCGATGAACGTGAACGTCGAGATGGCGTCGGAGACGATGTGGTGGACGGCCTTCATGATGATCCAGCGGTTCGGTTCGCGCCTGAAGAGGCGGAAGCGGACCAGGGGGTCACGTTCCAGGTCGTACGGCTTGCGGTACTCGGCGACGATGGTCCGGTGGATGGTCTCCCATTCCTGGCCCTGGACGTCGAACAGCGCGAGGTCCGGCTCGGTGTCGGTGGACACCCGCTGCACCGGCCGTCCCTCCTCCAGCAGGAAGTTGGTGCGCAGCGCGGGATGCCGTGCGATCAGTCTGCGTACGGCCTCGAACATCAGCTCCGGGTCGAGCTCGACGGCGACCTCGACCGCGCCGCCGATGTTGTAGGCGTATCCGTCGGGGTTGAGCTGCTTGAGGAACCAGAGTGCCTTCTGGTTCTGGGTGAGGGGATAGCGCCGTTCGTCGGAGAACACCTCGACGGCTGTCGTCCCGGTGCTGGCGGTGTCGTCGGCCACACGCTCGACCAGGCCCTCGTAGAGCTGCCCGGACAGTTCACCGACGGGGGTGCCGCTGAGCAGGGCGACCACGGGCAGGGAGATTCCCAGCTCGGTGTGGACCTTGGCCCGCAGCTCCATCGCCAGCAGGGAGTCGAGCCCCAGCATGCCGAGTCCGGTCGTCTCGTCGATCTCCTCCGGCGCTGTGCGCAGCACGGTGGCGGTCAGCACGGTGAACCGTTCGGTCACCAGTGAGCGGCGCCCGGCCTCGTCCGCGGCGCGGAAGGCCTCCAGGAAGCCGTCACCTCCGTCGGCGGCCGGCTCACGCGCGGCGGCCGCCAGCTCCGAGACGAGCGGGGGCGGGGCGGCGTACCAGGAGAGGAAGGTCTGCCAGTCGACGACCGTGGCGACGAGCAGCTGGGCATGGTCCTGGCCGATGACGCGTTCCAGGACGCTCATGCCGACGTCCGGTGCGAGCGAGCTCATGCCCCGGCTGTTGAGGTAATGGTCGACCAGGCCGAGTTCCTCGATCATTCCGGTGGCCCACGGCCCCCAGTCCAGGCTCAGCGCGGGGAGGCCCTGCGCCCGGCGGTGGTGGGCGAGCGCGTCCAGGAAGGCGTTGCCCGCCGCGTAGTTGGTCTGGCCCGCGGTCGTCAGCAGCGAGGCGATCGAGGCGAACAGCACGAAGTGTTCGAGGGGTTCGTCGCGCAGATGGCGGTGGAGCAGATAGGAGCCGATGACCTTGGGGTCGTGGACCGCGTCGAACGTCGGCCGGTCCATGTCGGCGATCAGGGTGTCCCGGACCTGTCCGGCGAGATGGAACACGCCCCGGACCGGCGGCGGGCCGGTGCGCCGGTGTGCGTCGAGCCAGTCGGTCAGTGCCTCCTCGTCGGTGATGTCGACCGGTGCGAGCACCGCCTGGGCGCCGAGCACCTCCAGTTCCTTGAGGAGGGCCACCGCCCGGCCCTGCGCGGTGGCGGGGTCGGTGTGCGGCCACTCCTGGCGCGGCGGGACCTGGGTGCGGCCCATCAGGATGAGTCTGCGGGCGCCCCGCTTGACGAGCGTGCGGCACAGCAGCCGGCCCAGGGCCCCGAAGGCTCCGGTGACCAGGTAGCTTCCGTCGGCGCGCAGCCGGAGCGGCAGCGGGCGGGTCAGGCCCTCGGCGGGGAGGATGCGGCTGGTGGCGCGGCGCTCGCCGCGCAGGGCGATCTCCTCCTCGTCGGGCGTCAGGAATTCGCGCAGCAGGGCTGCGGCGTCGGCGCGGCACCCTTCTTCGTCCGCCTGCCGGGCGGGGTCGAGGTCGATCAGTTTGCCCCGGTGCGAGGTCAGTTCCTGGTGCCGGAGGACGCGTCCGATGCCCCAGGCGGGTGCCCCCAGTGGCTCGGCGCCTTCGCCGGGTGAGACGGGCTGCGCGCCACGGGTGACGATGTGCAGTCCGCCGCCGTGTCCTCGGGCGTGGAGGGTGCGTGCGAGGGCGATGAGTGAGTACGCGCCGGTGACGCCGTTGCGGACCAGGTCCTCGCGTCCGCAGTCCGCGATGCCCGGCAGCCCGAGGTTCCACAGATGGACGACGGTGCCGCGGAAGGCCTCGCCGTCCCGGTCGAGGTCGGTGAAGAGCTGTTCCAGGTGTGCGGCGGCTCCGGGGTCGACGGTGAACTCCCGCCCCTCCCCGTCCCGTCCGTAGGCCGTCCCGGGGCGCACGACGCGGCAGCGTTCACCGCGTGCGGAGAGCAGGGCGGCGAACGCGTCGCCGACGCCGGTGCCGTCGGCGAGGACCAGCCAGTCCTGGGCGTCACCGGCGGTCTGTTCGGCGTGTGCTTCTCCCCCGTCCTGCGCGCCGGTCGCCTCCCACGGCCGGTCGAGCCAGGTGGTCTCGGCCAGCCAGGAGTCGATGGTGCTCAGGGCGACGGCCGTCGACGCCTTCTCCACATCGGCCGCCCGGAAACCCCGGATGCGGCCGAGGGCCGTGCCGTCCTGCGCGTACAGCGTGATGTCGCCGACCAGTTCGTCGCCGTCGTCGTGGGTCACGGTGCCGTGTGCCCACAGCGGCTGGTCGCCCACCGCGTCGAGGCTGATCTCGCCGAGGGACAGCGGAAGCCGGATGCGGGGGCTCTGCCGCTGCCCCCCGCCGTTCAGGATCTGCGGCGTCAGCAGGGACTGGAAGCAGGCATCGAGCAGTACGGGGTGCATGTGGTGGCGGGCCGCGTCCGCACCGATCGCCTCCGGCGGGCGGATACGGGCGAGAACTTCGCCGGTGCCCACCCATACCTCGTCGATGGCCTGGAAAGCGGGGCCGTAGTGGTAGCCGAGGGCGGCCAGCTCTGCATAGCACTCCGGGCCGTCGAGATGGCGCCGGCTGCGGGCCCTGACCGCGTCGGTGTCCAGCGCCGGTCCGGGTGAGCGGCGCTGCCCGGCACGGACCACGCCGCTCGCGTGCACGGTGCGTTCCGTGTCGGGGCCCGGCAGGGAGGCGATGGTGAACGCCGCGTCCTCCAGGGACAGGGACAGATGCACCGTGCGGTCCTCGCCCTCGGGCAGGAAGAGGGCCTTGCGGAGGTCGATGTCGGCCAGTACGGCGGCGGTGCCGCCGGTGAGCGCCCGGACGGCCTGGGTCGCCATTTCCACGTAACCCGCCGCCGGGAACACCACGGTGTCCTGGATGCGGTGGTCCGCCAGATAGGGCAGCGCCTCGGTGCCCAGCCGCGCCTGCCAGGCGGGTTCGGCATGGTCCGTGCGGCGGCCCAGGAGCGGGTGGTCGACCTCGCCGAGGCGGACCTGGGCGACCGGCCCGGGCTCCGTCCAGTGGCGGTCGCGCTTCCACGGGTAGCGGGGCAGTGCGACCGGCGTACCCGTGGGATGGAGTACGTCCCAGGCGATGGGGACGCCCAGGTTGTGCAGGGTCGCCAGGGAGGCGGCGAAGCGCTCGGTCTCGTCCTCCCGGCGGCGCAGCGAGGGCACCGCCTGTCCGGACCGGCCCGTGCTGTCCAGGCACTCACGGATCGCGTGGGCGAGCACGGGGTGGGGGCCGATCTCCAGGAACAGGCTGTGCCCGTCGTCGGCGATGCGGTCGACCGCCGCACGGAAGCGGACCCGGTCGCGGACGTTGCGCCACCAGTACTCCGCGTCCAGCTCGCGGCCCTCGGCCGTGCCCTCCCGGCCGGTGAGATACACCGGCACCTGAGCCGGGCGCGGTGCGAGATCCTCCAGCGAGGCCAGCAGCTCGTCCTTGATGAGGTCCATGCCCGCGCTGTGATAGGGGACCCGCACCGACAGGAACCTGGTGAAGACCTGTTCGGCCCGCAGCTCGTCCGCGAGCCGGGTCAGGGCAGGCTCGTCCCCCGCCAGGGTCACCGCGCCGGGGCTGTTGACCGCGGCGACGGACACCTGGTCCCCGTAGGGGAGGATCCGGCGCTCCGCCTCGTCCTCGGGCAGGCTGACGGCGAGCATCGTGCCGGTCCCGTCGAGCGTGTGCTGCAGCCGGCTGCGGTGCACGGCGATGCGGACCGCGTCCTCCAGCGAGTAGACGCCGGCCTCGTAGAAGGCGGCGATCTCGCCGGTACTGTGCCCGACCACCACGTCGGGCACCACGCCGTGGGCCCGCCACAGCGCCGCCAGGCCGATCTGCACGGCGAAGTTGGCGGGCTGCGCCAGCCAGGTCTCCCCCATGCGCGAGTGTTCCTCGTCGGCCGACATCTCCTCGACGAGCGACCAGTCGGCGATCCTGCGGATCTCCCGGTCGCAGGCAATGATGGCGTCCCTGAACACCGGTTCGCTCGCGAACAGTTCGCGGCCCATCCCCCACCACTGCGGGCCCATGCCGGTGAAGACCCAGACGAGGCGCCGTTCCGAGGCGTCCAGCCGGCGGCCCTGGACCACACGGGGGTGCGGTTCGTCGCGGAGGCAGGCGGCCAGTGCCTCTTCGAGGGAGGCGCGCGAGGAGTACACGAGGGACAGGCGTGAGTCGAGATGACTGCGCCGGTGGGCGAGTGTGTGGCCGAGGTCGGCCAGCGCGACGGCCGGTCCGGCCTCGTCGATCTCGCGCCGGATGCCCGCAGCCATCTCCTTCAGGGCCTCCGGGTGACGTGCGGTCAGCGGGAGGATGCTCCAGGTCCGTTCCGCGGGCGGGGCCGGCGGTCCGGCCGCCGTGGGCCGGGCGGGGGCCTCCTCCAGCACGACATGGGCGTTGGTGCCGCCGAAGCCGAAGGAATTCACCCCGGCGCGTGCGGGGCCCTCGTGCGCGGGCCACTCGGTCAGCCGGGTCGGGATGTCGAACGGCGCGGCCGCCAGGTCGATGGCGGGGTTGATGTTCTCCAGGTTGATGTGCGGCGGGATGACGCGGTGTTCGAGGGACAGGGCGGTCTTGATCAGCCCGGCGATCCCGGCGGCCGACTCCGTGTGCCCGATGTTGGTCTTGACCGATCCGACGTAGCACGCGGCACCCGGCGCGCGTCCGATGGACAGGGCGCGGGCGAGGGCGTTGGCCTCGATGGGGTCGCCCACGGGCGTGGAGGTGCCGTGCGCCTCCATGTACTGCAGGCCGCCGGGGGTGATGCCCGCCTCGGCGCAGACGCGCCTGATGAGGGAGACCTGGGATTCCGCGTTCGGCACGGTGATGCCGTTGGTGTGACCGTCCTGGTTGACCCCGCTGCCGAGGATGACGGCATGGATCGGGTCCCCGTCGGCCAGCGCGTCCTCCAGGCGCTTGAGCGCCACCAGTCCGACGCCTTCGGCCCGTACGTAGCCGTTGGCCGCGGCGTCGAACGTACGTGAACGGCCGTCCGGCGAGAGGAAGCCGCCCTTCGTCTCCGCGATGGTGTACTGCGGTGCCATGTGCAGCAGCGCGCCGCCGGCGAGCGCCAGATCGGTCTCGCCCTTGTTCAGGCTCTGGCACGCGAGGTGCACGGCCACCAGGGAAGAGCTGCACGCCGTGTCGATGGAGAGGCTGGGGCCCCGGAAGTCGAAGCAGTACGAGATCCGGTTCGACACCATCGTCATCATGGTGCCGGTCGCGGTGTGCGAGGCCAGCGTCTCGAAGCTCAGATCGGCGAACTGAAGGATCTTGTAGTCCAGCGTGAACGCGCCGACGAAGACGGCCGTGTTGCTTCCGGCCAGCTCCGAGGGGCGCTGACCGCCGTCCTCCAGTGCCTCCCAGGCCACCTCCAGCAGTTTGCGCTGCTGGGGGTCCATGTGGTCGGCCTCGCGCGGGCTGATCCCGAAGAAGGCCGGATCGAACTCGTCGAAGCCGTCGATGTATCCGCCCCGGCCGCCGGTCAGACGTCCGGGCTTGTCCTTGTGCCTGCTGCCGAGTGTGGTGATGTCGTACCGGTCGGCCGGTGTGGGCGAGATGCAGTCCTTGCCCTCCACCAGGTTCTGCCAGAACGCGCGGTGATCCGACGCTCCGCCGGGCATGCGGCAGCCGATGCCGATGATCGCGACTCTGCCCCGTAAAGCGTCGTTGATCGCGTCAGCCAAGATCGCACGCTCCTCTGGTCGTGACTGCCGTGCGGCAGTGGTGCAGTTGACGGTGCGGGACCCGATGGACCCGGTCAGACGGGTCTGCTCCCGGGCTTCCTCGCACGGTGCCAGGGGTGGAGAAGACTGGCGAGAATCTCGCCGGTGCCGGGGAACGACGTCGGATCGCCGAGCCCGACGGCGGCCGGTTCGCGGCCGGGCCGCCAGGTGAGGCTCCCGAACAGGCGGTCCCAGCACGAAGGGTCGGAGCCGTGGTGACCGGCCTCGGTGAAATCGGTGCTGTGACGCGGACGGTGCTGCTCGGGGCTTGCCAGGATGTGGTTGAGCGGGCCCATGCGCGCATCGGTGTTGGCGTGGATGACATGGCCCTGTGCCATCACGAACAGCCCCAGGGCGAAAACCGGTTCGCCGGAGAAGCCGATCAGTGCCGGCGTGAGCTGCACGGCTGCCAGCACGAGGACGATGTCGAGGACATGATTGACGCCGCTGTTGGCGGCATCGGCCTTCCGCGGTGCGTGGTGCGCTCCGAGCGTCCGCCACAACAGGGGGTTGGTGTGCCCCAGTCGGTGCACGGGGCGGCTGCCCGGCGGTCCGGTGGCAGGGAGGAGGCGGACGCCGTACCGGCGCCGTTCGGCGCGACCGGGGTGCCGGTCGCATGGGTACGGAATCAGCTTTCCGAGGACCGCCGGATGGATGAGGGTGCCCATCAGGAACAGCGGGCCGACCCGGGCGAGGTCCCCGCGCAGGAGCATCGATGACGCTCCCACCAGAACGGTGACCACCGGAAAAAACGGATGGGCAGCCACACGGAGGACGGCACTCCACTTGAATTCGGAGAGAATTACCCGCCCCGCGAGAATTGCCGAGGGACGTGCCGCACCATCGGCCTGCTGTTCATATTCATCCATCCACAGCACCTCCGAGCGATGCGGTGGCGGGACATTCAACTGCGCCTGAGCAGGTCAAATACCCCGCCTGGCGGCACATGAACGCCGCCCCCCGTGAGCTTGATTCATTCTTTTCCCTTTTCGACGGCTTCAATCCTCACACGCCCCAAGAGACAAGAATTCGGGGCGCGTCACCGATGAGCCGTGGACCATTGAACCGGACCCACCACCCGGGCGGAATATAAAAACAGCCCGGTGTCACTAATGTGAGTTACTTAGTATTATTAGCGCCCTGCGAAAATGGTCAGTGCGCGGCCTGATCGGATGCCCCTCGGAGGTGGGCGAACGCGCCGAGCACCAGTTCACAGACCGCGTCCGGGTCCGCGCCGGCCAGCGGTTCACGCGCGGCGACCGTACGCATCAGGCCGATGCCGAGAAGCCAGGCGATCGCCAGATCCGCGCGCAGCGCCCCGTCCGCGGTGCCCGAGAGCGAGGCCAGCACGCTCTGGTACTCCTCCCCCAGTTCGCGCAGCGCCCCGGTCGCCTCGTCGCCCCGCCCGATGGACCGGAGATAGACCTCCAGGGTGCGGTCGGCGGCGCCGGGGGCACTCCGGGTCAGCATCGACCGCAGCGCCTTCTCGAACAGTTCCTCGGGCGGGGTCGCGCGCAGCTCCTCCAGCCCTCCCTCGGCGACGACCTCGGTCAGCAGTCCCTGCTTCGATCCGAAGTACCGGAAGAGCAGCGCCTGGTTGACCCCGGCCCGGTCGGCGATGGCGCGGACCGTCGCCCTCTCGTAGCCCCGCTCGGCGAACAGGTCACGGGCCGCTTCGAGCAGCCGCCCGCGGGTGGCCGCGGCGTCCCGGCGGCCCTGGCCGGCCGGCGGGGAGGGCGCTTGCGACATGGCTGGTCCTTTCGAATGGCCCGTCAGAGTAACGGCTGTAAAGCGGTGTTGACCGCCTTCGAGATCGGGTCCTACGTTTGTAAGCAGCTGCTTACAAACTGGGAGGCCGCATGACGACGCACGTCGAGACCCACGCCTATCCCTTCAACACCCCCGAGGGACTCCAGCTCGCCGAGGAGTACGAGCGGGTCCGCGAGCGGCCCGGACTGCTCCGGGTCCAGATGCCGTTCGGTGAACCCGCCTGGCTGGTCACCCGCTATGCCGATGCCCGGCTGGTCCTGGGCGACCAGCGCTTCAGCCGGGCCGCGGGCATCGAGCACGACGAGCCCCGGCAGTCCGAGGGCAGCCGGGACAGCGGGATCCTCAGCATGGACCCGCCCGGTCACACCCGGCTGCGTTCCCTGGTGGCGAGGGCGTTCACGGTCCGCCAGATCGAGAAGTTACGGCCCCAGGTCAAGGAGCTGACCGCGAGCCTCCTGGACGGCATGGAGGCGGCCGGACCGCCCGCCGACCTGGTGGACCGGTTCGCGCTGCCGCTGCCGGTCGGGGTGATCTGCCGGATGCTCGGAGTTCCGGAGGCCGACCGTCCGCGCTTTCGGGTGTGGAGCGACAACGCGCTGTCGACCAGTTCCCTGACCGCCGCGGAGTTCGACGCCAGCCGTGAGGAACTGCGCTCCTACATGGCCGAGCTGATCGGCCTGCACCGCGAGGATCCGCAGGACGATCTGATGACCGCGCTCATCGAGGCCAGGGACGACGGCGAACGGCTCACCGAACTGGAGCTGATCGATCTGTGCGTGGCCATCCTGGTGGCCGGACATGAGACCACCGCTTCGCAGATTCCCAACTTCGTCCTCACCCTGCTGGACCACCCCGGCCAGATGGAACTGCTCAGGGCCCGCCCCGAGCTGATCCCGGGCGCCGTTGAGGAGCTGCTGCGGTTCGTTCCCCTGGGCAGCGGCGCCGGCCAGGCGCGCTACGCCACCGAGGACATCGAGGTCGGCGGCACCCTGGTCCGGGCAGGCTCCCCCGTCCTGGTCGCCATCGGCGCCGCCAACCGCGACGCGCTGAGGTTCACCGCCCCCGGTGTCCTCGATGTCTCCCGCGAGGGCAACCAGCATCTGGGATTCGGCCACGGTGTCCACCACTGCCTCGGTGCCCCGCTGGCCCGGCTGGAACTCCAGGAGGCGCTCAGCGCGCTCCTCACCCGCTTCCCGGGGCTGGAGGCGGCCGGGGACGTGACCTGGAAGACCCAGTTGCTGGTGCGTGGCCCCCGGGTCATGCCGGTCAGGTGGTGACTGCGATGACATGGCACGTACGAGTGGATCCGCAGCTGTGTCTGGCGTCGGGGATGTGCGCCGGGGTGGCCCCGGAGGTCTTCACGGTGGATGGGGAGCACGCGCGGACGGACCCCGGCGGGATCGAGCCGGACGAACGCGTCCTGGACGCGGCCGACATCTGTCCGGCCCAGGCGATCACGGTCCACGAAGGGAACAGGGTGATCGCACCGGTCCGGGACTGACGCGCTGACGGACCGCCGCGACGGGGCGACGCCCCGGACAGGAGGTCACCGCCGGGGATCACGGCCGGATGTCACCGCCAGGGATCACGGCCGGATGGCGCTCTCCGCCGGGACGGTCCTACGAGCGGCGGCGCGGCTTGCCCTGATTGCCGGGCTTGCCGCGCTTGCCGCCCTTGGGCCCGCCCGAACCGCGCTGCGCGCTCCGGCTCCCGGCGGCCGGCTTCCCGGCCGCGGGCTTCCGCCCCGCGCCCCGCGCTTCGGCGCGCTTGCCCTTCGGCTGCGCCGGGGTCGGGGGACGGCCCCGTGTGCTGTTGACGGTCCGCCCGCGGACGATCCCGATGAATTCCTCGACCAGATCGGTGGTCCGCTCCTCCGGCCACGACAGCGCGACGCGCGACTCGGGCGCACCGGGCACCGGCCGGTAGGTGAGGTCCTTGCGGTGGTGCAGACGGGCGAGCGACTGCGGGACGAGGAGCAGCCCCACTCCGGCCGCCACCAGCTCGATCGCGTCCGCGGTGGTGGCCGGGCGCTCGTTCGCGGGCAGCCCCGGCGGCTGCTCCGGGCCGAGGGTGTCGTCGAGGGGGTGGAACACGATGTCGTCGGCCAGGTCCTGCGCGGACACCTCGTCGGCCGCCGCCAGAAGGTGATCCTTCGGGATCACGACCACGGTCGTCTCGGTGTACAGCGGAATGGCGCTGAGGTCCGTACGGTCGATGGGCAGCCGTACGAATCCGGCGTCGGCTCCGCCCGCCCTCAGCAGATCAGGCGCCTCGGAGGCGGACACCGCGACCAGCGTCAGCGGGACCTCGGGCAGTCGCTCGTTCCAGATCCGCACCCACTTGGCGGGCGTCACCCCCGGGACATAGGCAAGCCGGAACGCGGGGGGTTCTTCCGAGACAGTCACTCGCTCAGATTACCGGTCGTGGTCGGCGGTAGCTCACACGCTCGATACTCTTGACACCATGACGTCGCACCAGAGCACCCAGACGATGAAGCCCGCGACCGCGGCGAAGAAACTGGGTGTGTACCTCGAGGCCACCCCCACCGAGTTCCAGGAGGGTGTCGTCTCGCGCACCGAGCTGAACGCCCTGCAGACCGACCCGCCCGAGTGGCTGCTGGAACTGCGTCGCACCGGCCCGCACCCCCGGCCCGTCGTCGCGGCGAAGCTGGGCGTCTCCATCGCGGGTCTCGCCCGTGGCGGAGTCACCGAGGCGCTCACCACGGAGCAGATCGAGGCACTGAAGAAGGACCTTCCCGAGTGGCTGGTGAAGGAGCGCGCCACGCAGGCCGAGGTGCGCAAGGAAGCGGTGCGTATCAAGGAGAAGAAGGCCGAGCAGGCCCGTCAGCCGCGTTCCTGACCGCCACGGCCGGGCGTACGGGCCGCGTACGGGCCGCGCGGGCCGTACGCCGGACCGCCCCGCACACGACAGGCCCCGGACGACATGTCGTCCGGGGCCTGTCGCTGTTCAGCCGGTCAGGCTGCGGTGATGTTCTCCGCCTGCGGGCCCTTCTGGCCCTGCGTGATGTCGAACGTCACGGCCTGGCCTTCCTGGAGCTCGCGGAAGCCGGTGGAGTTGATGTTGGAGTAGTGCGCGAAGACGTCCGGGCCGCCGCCGTCCTGCGCGATGAAGCCGAAGCCCTTTTCCGAGTTGAACCACTTGACGGTTCCGCTTGCCATGCCGGTGCCTCTCAGTCGATATCGGATCCGCACCGCGCGGATCCGGAGGTGATCGCCCTGGTCCTCAGGCACTGCACAGCAAAACGCCCGCGCCAGGCGCGGGCAGGTGCTGCGAACCACGACATCTGCGGATGACGCTACACGGCGAGAGGGGCGCTCACCAGAGAGCAACGCCAATTTGCCACGTCCCGCCGCCCGTCCGGCGTGCGCGGAGCGTGGCCGACGCCCGTTGGGACGGGGTCCGCGGCCGGGTGCCGGTACACCGGTCCGGCCATGCGGCACACAGTGTCCGGGGCGGTCATGGCCTCCGGATCGCCCGGGGCGGACCCCGCCCGGACCGGCGTTCCGGACAGCTTTTCCGAACGGCGGTTTCGAGCCATCCCGCGTGCGCCCGTCACCGGTCCGGCGGAGCACTCCCGTCCGTACCCGTGTCCGCACCCGTGCCCGTACCCCCGTCGCGCGGCGGTGCGCCGGAGGCCGAAGGGCCCGTCGCCGTGTCCCCGGACACCGCCGCCGGTGACAGGTCGGCACCCTGGAGCCGCTTCAGGTCGGAGGGGCGCACCTGGATGACCACCAGGGCGACCAGGGCCGCGACCACGGCGAACACGGCCGCGACGACGAACGCGCTGGAGACGCCCGAGGCCAGGACCTGGTCGCCCCAGGGCGCCGGCAGCTGACCGGTCCTGCGGAACTCCAGCTGCTGAGCGGGGGTGGACTCCGCCAGGAACCGGGGAATCTGGTCGGTCGCCTCGTTGCGGCTGGCCGTACCGAAGACCGTGACCAGGATGGACAGGCCGAGCGATCCGCCCACCTGCTGGGTGGCGTTGAGGACCCCGGAGGCCGCCCCGGACTCATGGGACTCCACACCCGACACCGCCATCAGTGTCAGCGACACGAACTGCATGCCCATGCCGAAGCCGAAGACCAGCATGGGGCCGAGAATGCTCCCCAGGTACGAACTGTTGACATCGGTCATCGTCAGCCAGCCCAGGCCCAGCGCGGCCAGCACCGCGCCCGTCACCATGAACGGCTTGGGACCCCACCGGGGCAGCAGCTGCGAGGCGATTCCCGCGCCCACGGCGATGATCGCGCTCACCGGAAGGAATGCGAGGCCGGCGCGGAGTGGGCTGAAGTCCAGGATGTTCTGCACGAACAGGGTCAGGAAGAAGAACATCCCGAACATCGCGGCGGCCAGGCTCAGCATCATCCCGTACGCACCGGCGCGGTTGCGGTCACGGAACAGCCACAGCGGGGTGATGGGCTGCTTCGAGCGCTGTTCGATGGCGATGAACATGGCCAGGAGCACGACGGCCGCGGCGAAGGACGCCAGGGTCACCTGATCGCTCCAGCCGTCCTCGGAGGCACGGATGAAGCCGTAGACGAGGAACGCCATTCCCAGCGTGGAGGTGAGCGCGCCGACGATGTCGAAGTGGCCCGGGTGGCGTTCGGACTCCCGGATGTAGCGGGGCGTGGCGAGGGCGATCAGCAGGCCGATGGGCACATTGACGAACAGGACCCAGCGCCAGTCGAGCCACTCCACCAGCACGCCGCCCATGAGCAGCCCGATCGCGCTGCCGCCCGCCGACACGGCCGCGAACACCCCGAACGCCCTGTTGCGCTCGGGGCCCTCGCGGAATGTCGTGGTGATGAGGGACAGCGCGGTGGGGGAGGCGATGGCACCGCCGACGCCCTGCAGCGCGCGGGCTGCGAGCAGTTGCCAGGATTCCTGCGAGAGGCCGCCGAGCAGGGAGGCGAGGACGAAGAGCAGGATGCCGAACATGAACACCCTGCGGCGGCCGAGGATGTCGCCCAGCCGCCCGCCGAGCAGCAGGAGGCCGCCGAAGGTCAGGGTGTACGCGTTGATCACCCAGGACAGGCTCTCGGTCGAGAAGCCCAGTGATGTCTGGATGTGCGGAAGAGCGATGTTCACGATGGTGATGTCGAGAACCACCATCAGCTGACAGGAGGCGATGACGAACAGCGCCATCGCGCTGCCGCGGCCCCGCTCCGGGGAATCGGCAGACTGCGCGGCTTTCGTGTGGGAGCCCGTCATGGGTTGCTCGCGTGGTCGGTCAGCCGTGAACGGTCGCGTTCACTACATCGACCCTAGGCCTGGGCATCACCCCCCGCGAATCGATCACCCGGTGACCAGATCTCCCAGCGGTGGCGCGCCCGCGTCGGCCGCGGGACGTGCGAGGTGCAGGGAGGTGTGGAAGTGGCCCGCCGACTCCCTGCCGTCCGGGTCCTGTCCGAGGGCCCGCACCGCGTCGACGGCGTACCGCTGCTCCGGCGCACCGGTGAAGCGGCGTTGGACGAAGGTCCGCCCCGTGTACATCTGCGTGGTCAGCCCGTGGCGGGCCAGGTGCTCGGCGATGGGCGCGTAGGAGCCGGTACGCAGGACGAAGGCGGCGACCCACGGGGGCGTCGCGGCATGTTCCAGGAGCGGCTGGAAGGTCGCCCGGGACAGGAAGCTGGCGCCGCCCGTGATGGTGATGAGGCGGATGCTCCGTGCCGTGTCCAGCAGTGCGGCGGACGGCGGGGAGGTCTCCAGATTCTCGGCGAACCCGTCGTCGAGCAGGCCGACCGCCCGCGCGTAGGCGATGGCGCGGGGGGCGATGTCGAGGCCGATCACCGGGACTGCGTCCCGCCTGCGGCGGGCGCGGAAGAAGGCCGTGTCGTGCTCGACCAGTTCCCGCGTGGTCATGGCCACCACCCGCGGCGAGGTGTAGTGGGCGTTCAGTTCGTCGAGGGTCAGTTCATGGTTGAGCAGCGCCGCGTTGATGCCGTACGAGCAGCACAGGTCCAGCACCGCGTCACCCGGATTCCGGAGCCGGAGCCCGGCGAGACGGCGGAAGACGGCCTGGGCGTGGTGGGGCGTCCGGTAGCCGAACGCCCCGAGCTCACGGAAGAAGGCACGGGGATCGGCCTGGTCGTAGATGTCGTCGAACGGCGTCATCGTGCGCTGCGCGGGCTCGTCCGCGCCGTCTCCCGGTACGTCGGTCATCTGGCGCTCCGTTCTGCCGGCCGGGCGCCCGGCCGTGGACGTCCCAGCCTCCAGTACGGGGCGCGGGAGGGAAACAGGGCGTGGACGGGATCCGGCCATCCCCGGCCCGGTGGCCACGCCGGGTCCGACGGCGCCTTCCGGCACCGGGCGGCGGCCGTCTTCGGTGCGGCGCACCAACGGCAGGGCCGTTTTTCGTACGCCACGACACATCGGGGCAGGTACATCACTGCTTAATGTTCCCTTCACTCGGCGGCGGCCTGCCGCTTCTTCGGAGGTGACCATGCGCAGCACCCCAGGCACGGAGACGCGACGTACACCCTCGCGACGGGTGCGGTCCGCGACCGCCGTCGCCGCGGCGCTGGGGCTGGTCGCCACCGCGGCCGCGTGCGGCGGAGGTGCTGCGGGCGGCGGGGCGTCGACGGTGGTGCTGGGCATCGCCGCCGATCCGGGCAGTCTCAGTCCCACGATGGCGCTGGCCGGCACCGCGCTGTCCATGAACACCTTCGCGTACGACACGCTGGTGCACTTCGCGGCCGATGGTTCGCTGGTACCCGGTGTGGCCGAGAAGTGGTCGGTCACACCCACCTCCGCACGGTTCACCATCCGCTCCGGGGTGACGTGCGAGGACGGTTCGGCGCTCACGGCGGCCGATGTGGCCGCCGAGTACAACCACATCGCCGACCCGCGGAACCGGTCGCCGATGCTCGGTCTCTCGGTGCCGGTCACCGCGGTGGCCGAGGCCGACGAGGCGACGCGCACGGTCACGGTCACCACGAAGAAGCCCGCGCCGTTCATCGCGCACATGGCCCGGATGCTCCCGCTGGTCTGCGAGAAGAGCCTGGCGGCGCCGGACTCGCTGGCCAGGGCCACCGGGGCGAGCGGTCCGTACCGGCTGACCGAGGCGGTGCCGGGTGACCACTACACGTACACCAGGCGGGACGGTTACTCCTGGGGCCCCCGCGGCGCCACGGGCGCGGACCTGCCCCGCACGGTGGTGTTCAAGGTCGTCACCAACGAGTCGACCGCGGCCAACCTCCTGATGGCCGGACAGATCAACACGATGCAGATCAACGGTGCCGACCAGCAGCGGCTGAACGCGGCCGGGGTGAAGAGCCGGAGCGTCGAGGCGCTGTTCGGGCAGTTCATGTTCAACGAGAGGGCCCCACTGGCGACCGCCGACCTCGCGGTGCGCAGGGCGCTGGTCTCCGTACTGGATCTGAGGGAGCTCAGGAACGTCTCCACGGGCGGCGAGGGCAAACCCCCCACCGCCATCGGGGAGATGGCCCCCACCCCCTGCGCCGGCGACCCGGTGACCGGGAACGTCCCCCGCCACGACCCGGGCCGGGCCGCGAAGGACCTGAGGGCGGCGGGCTGGACCAAGAGCGGCGGCGCCTGGAAGAAGGACGGCGAGCCGCTCACCGTCAAGCTCGCCTACGCCGTCAACCAGGGTCCGCAGGTCGCCTCGGCGATCGAACTCGCCGTCCAGAGGTGGGACGACTTCGGAGTGAAGGCCTCGGCCCGGCCGGTGGGCGGAGCCGGTATCGCCGGTGCGCTGGTGGCCGGTGACTGGGACGTCGCCTGGGCTCCCATCGGGGTGACCCTCCCGGACCAGCTGACCCAGTTCTACGACGGTCCGCCGCCGCCCGCGGGCAACAACTTCGGCGCCATCGCCAACCCCGGCTACCACCGGCTCGCCGCACAGGGCTCGGCCAGGCCCGGCACCTCTGGCTGCGACCTGTGGGAGGCGGCCGAAGCCGCTCTGGTCGAACGGGTCGACATCGTGCCGATCGTCAGCAAGGAGAACCGGGTGTACGGCAAGGGCGTGACCTTCCAGGTCAACGGCAGCGGCATCATCCCCAGCACACTGCGCCGGAGTGGAAGCTGATGACCACGCTTCCCACGCGCTCCGCGCGCCGTCCGCGCTCCCCGCGAGGCCCTGTCCCCACCCCCCGCAGCCCCTGGGTCAGCTTCGCCCTGCGCCGCGCCTGGCGGCTGATGGTGTCTCTGGCCGCGCTGGTCACGGCCGCTTTCGCGATGATCCATCTGATCCCCGGCGACCCGGTGCGGGCGTCGCTCGGCCCCACCGCGGACCCCGCGCTGGTCGAGGCCCGCCGGCAGGCGCTCGGCCTGGACCGGCCGCTGACGAGCCAGTACGGCGACTTCCTCGGTCAGCTCCTCCAGGGCCGGATGGGGGACTCGATCAACTCCCAGCTGCCCGTTTCCGAGATCGTCTCCAGCCGTCTGCCGGCGACTCTCCAGATCGCCGTCCCCGCGTTCGCGCTGATCCTGCTGCTCGCGATTCCGGTCGGGATGACAGCGGCCGTACTGACCAAGGACGGCCGGAGGCGGCGCGGTGAACTCGCCTTCACCGGTGTCACCGGGTTCCTGGGCGCGGTGCCCGAATTCCTGCTGGCGGTCGGCCTGGTGGCGGCGTTCGCCGTGACCTGGCCGGTCTTCCCGGTCGCCTCGCAGAGCGGCCTGTCCTCCTACGTACTGCCGGTGCTGGCCCTCGCCCTCGTCCCGGCGGCGACGTTGTCGAGAATCGTCCGGGTCGAGACGCTGCGGGTGCTCGGCGAGGACTACATGCGTACCGCGCGGGCGAAACGGCTGCCGGCCCGGCTGCGCTATCTGCGGCACGCGCTGCCCAACCTGCTGACCTCCTCGCTCACCCTGAGCGGTCTCCTGTTCAGCTCGCTGCTCGCCGGCACCGTACTCATCGAGAACGTCTTCGCCTGGCCCGGCCTCGGCACCACGATCGTGCAGGCCATCACCGAGAAGGACTATCCGCTGGTCCAGGGCGTGGTGCTGGTCTACGGGGCGGCGGCGCTGCTGATCACCTTCGCCGTCGACGTGGCCGTGGCCGTCGCCGACCCCCAGTCCACCGTTCGCGGGAGCTGACGATGTCTCATCAGGACCATGGCACCTCGCTGCGCTGCCGGCTGGGGCGCACACTCAGGACGCCGATCGGGATCACCGCTCTCACCGCCTGTCTGGTGGTGGCGCTGGTCGCCGTGTTCGGCCCGGTCCTCCTCGGCGAGCAGGCCGCCCGGGTGGACACGGACGCGATCAACGAGGGCAGCAGCGCCACGCATCTGTTCGGCACCGACCAGCTGGGCCGCGACATCGCCGCCCGGGTCGTGGTGGCGACCCGGCTGACGCTGCGGCTCACCCTGCTGGCCACCGCGATCGGGGTGGGCGGCGGACTGCTGCTCGGTGTCGCGCCCTCGGTGCTCGGCCGGCGCCTCGGCCGGCTGATCACAGCCGTGGTGGGCGTGCTGGTCGCCTTCCCCGGACTGCTGTTCCTGCTCTTCCTCGCCACGATCTTCGGGGTGGGAAGCACCGGAGCGGTGTTCGCGGTGGGGCTCGCCATGGTCCCGCCGATGGCGCGGCTGGTGCAGAACCTGACCGCGTCGGTCGCGGGCTCGGACTATGTCGCGGCGGCGCGGATCCTCGGCGTGGGCCGGTTCCGGCTGGTGGTACGTCATCTGCTGCCCAACATCGCGGAGCCGTCGGTGCTGTTCGCCACCCAGGCGGCGGGGGGCATCCTGGTCGCCTTCTCGGGGCTCTCGTTCCTGGGGCTCGGGGTGCAGCCACCGGAGTACGACTGGGGGCGGCTGCTCAACGAGCAGCTGAGCCGGGTCTATGTGAACCCGGTGGCGGCGCTGGCGCCCGGCGCGGCCGTGGTGCTGACGGGTCTGATGTTCGGGCTGGTCGGTGAGGTGCTCGCCCAGGCGGGTGGCCGGAGGGCACCGCGGGCGCCGGAGACAGCGCCGCCGGAGACCGCGGCGGAGGCCGCGCCGGACGGGGAACCCGGGGGCGACGACGCGGCGGTGGTACGGGCGCACGGTCTGCGGGTGACCTTTCCCGGCGGACGGGAGGCCGTACGCGGCGTCTCGCTGAGCGTCGGAGCGGGCGAGGCCGTCGGCCTGGTCGGCGAGTCCGGTTCCGGCAAGAGCCTCACCGCCCTGGCGCTGGCCGACCTCGTCCCACATCCGGGGCGTGTCACCGGCACCCTCCGCTTCGACGGCCACGATCTGCGGGCGGACCCCCGGCTGGGCACCGCGCTGGCCATGGTCTTCCAGGACCCGATGGCCTCGCTCAACCCGGCCCTGCGGGTGGGCCGTCAGCTCGCCGAGGTGGCCGAGGTCCATCTCGGGCGGTCCCGCAGGCAGGCATCGGCGCGCGCCGTCGACCGGCTCGGCGCCGTCCGCATCCCCTCGCCGGAGCGCCGGGCCGGGCAGCGCCCGCACGAGTTCTCCGGCGGAATGCGGCAACGGGCCGTCATCGCGATGGGGCTGATGGGGGATCCGAAGCTGATCATCGCCGACGAGCCGACCACGGCGCTCGATGTGGCGGTGCAGCAGCAGGTGCTCGGTCTGCTGGCCGAGGTGCGTGCGGACTCCGGCGCGGCGCTGCTGCTGATCTCCCACGACCTCGCCGTCGTGGCCCAGGTCTGCGAACGGGTGCTGGTGATGTACGGGGGGCTGATCGTCGAGAACCTCCCGGTCACGGAGCTGGCCGGCGGCGCGGCGCACCCCTACACCCGGGCGCTGGTGGGCGCGGTTCCCACCATGTCCACGGAACCCGGAACGGAGCTGGCGACCATCCCGGGCCGCCCGCCGGAGCCGGGCGGGACCGGCGGGGGATGCTCGTTCGCGCCCCGGTGCGAACGGGCCCGGGAACGCTGTCACGGGGCGGCGCCCGCGCTGGCGGGCTTCGGGGCGGGTCATGAGGTGGCCTGCTGGTACCCGGTGGGCGCGCCGGAGGGCGCCGTGCCCGTCGAGATCACATCACGCGGAGCGGAGGCGGCGTCATGAGCTCACTGGAACTGCGCGGGATCACGGTCCGCTACGGGCGCTTCACCGCGGTGGACGACGTCAGCCTGGTGGTGCCGGACGGCACGGTGACCGGGCTGGTGGGCGGATCGGGTTCGGGCAAGTCGACCCTCGGGAAGGCTGTGGTCGGGCTGGCCCCGATGGCGGCGGGCCGGGTCCTGGTGGCGGGGCGGGAGATCGGCGCACGGCGCGGTCGCAGCCCGGTGCAGCTGGTGTTCCAGAACCCGTACGCCTCGCTCGACCCGCGCATGACCATCGGCGCCGCCGTCGCCGAGGCACTGCCCGGCCGGGCGCCGGGCCGCCGGTCGGACTCCGGCGGGGCACGGTCCGGTGGCACGACGGCACGTGAACGGCGCGCTGCCGGGGAGGCGGAGGTGGCCCGATGTCTGGAGCTCGTCGGTATCGACCCCGGACGGGCCTCGCTGACCCCGGACGCGCTTTCGGGCGGTCAGCGCCAACGGGTCGCTCTGGCCAGGGCCCTGGCCGCCCGGCCCTCGGTGCTGATCGCCGACGAGATCACCTCGGCGCTGGATGTCTCCGTCCAGGGCGCCGTCCTGAACCTGCTGCGCCGGCTCCAGCGGGAGCTGGGCTTCTCGATGCTGTTCATCTCCCACGACCTCGCGGTCGTCCGCCATCTGTCCGACCAGGTCGCCGTGATGGACGGCGGGCGGCTGGTCGAGTGCGGACCCACCGCCCGGGTGCTGGAGCGGCCCGAGCACCCGACGACCCGGACCCTCATCTCCTGTGTGCCCACTCTCACGACTGCTCCGGAGGCGTCATGACCCGAGCGCTGACGATCGAGGACCTGTACCGGTTCGAGATCCCGAGCGACCCCTCCCTGTCCCCCGACGGCGATCGTGTCGCGTACACACTGACCACCCAGGATGCCGCGAACGACCGTGCGCACAGCTCGATCTGGGAGGTCCGCGCGGCCGGCGGCCCGGCCCGCCGGCTCACCCGGGGCCCGGCGGACACCGCGCCGCGCTGGTCCCCCGACGGCACACAGCTGGCGTTCCTGCGTGCCGGGCAGCTGCATCTGCTGCCCGCCGACGGGGGCGAGGCGGTGGCGCTGACCACGGCGGTCCGGTGTCCGGCGGGGGCCGGAATCCCCGTGTGGAGTCCGGACGGCACCCGGATCGCGTTCTCGGGACCGTCCGCCCGCCGCGAGGACACGGCCCCGGTCGTCATCGACGGCCTCGGCTGGAAGGCGGACGGGGCGGGGCTGCTGGGCCGGATCCGGACCCAGGTCTTCGTGGTGGACGTGGACTCCGGCGAGGTCCGGCGGCTCACCGGGGGGAACCCGCACGCCGGACAGCCCGCCTGGTCGCCCGACGGCACGCGGCTCGCCTATCCGGCGCAGTCCGGTCCGGACAGGGATCTCGCGGGGGCCTCGGCGGCGCATGTCGTCGGCGTCGCGGCCGGTTCGCCCGCGCCCCGCCGGGTCGGCCCGGCCACCGGGATCGCGGGGGCGGTGAGCTGGTACCCCGACGGGAGCGCGCTGCTCGTCGTCGGCCGGACCTCCGCGGGCGTCGGCCATCTGGAGCTGCTGCGCCAGCCGCTGGACGGCGCCGCCCCGGTCCCGCTCAGCGCCGCCCTGGACCGCAACGTCCTGCCCGGGGGCCCCGGTTGCCCGGGGGCGCTGCCGCAGTTCCACGGCGACACCATCGTCTTCTGCGCCCGTGACGGCGGAGCCACCCGCTTCTACCGGGTGGACGCGGCGGGGATCGGTGAGTATCCGTTGCCGGCCGGCAACGGGGTCAGCGGCTGCTCGGTCGCCGGCCGGGCCGGCAGGGCGGCCCTGGTCGTCTCCGACACGTCGAGCTTCGCCGAGATCGAGCTGCTCGCCCTCGGCCCCGACGGGGCGGGGACGGAGCCCGTACGGCTCACCGCCCATATGTCCCGGTCGCTGCCCGGCATCGCCCTCCACCCGTTCACCGAGCGCCTGTTCACCGTCTCGGACGGCACCGCGGTGCGTGGAATGATCACCCGCGCCCCGGGGACCGCTCCCGGCGGACCGCTGCTCGTGGACGTGCACGGCGGCCCGCACAACGCCTGGGCTCCGCACGCCGCTCCGGCCTACCCGCACCACCAGGAACTGGTCTCGCGGGGCTGGACGGTCCTGACGCTCGACATCCGCGGCAGCGACGGCTACGGCGAGGACTTCTACCGGGCCGCCGTGGGCGCCTGGGGCGAGGCCGACGAGCAGGACGTCCTCGAACCCGTCGCGACCCTCATCGCGGAGGGGCTCGTCGACCCGGCCCGGATCGCGCTCACCGGGTACAGCTACGGCGGCTATCTGAGCTGCTGGCTCTCCGCCCGCAGCGGCCTGTTCGCCACCGTCGTGGCGGGCGGTGCGGTCGTCGACCTGACGACCATGGCCGGGACGTCCGCGGAGGGCCGGCTGATCGCCACCCAGGAGATCGGCGACCCGGACCGGCTGCCGGCGCTGTCGCCGATCAGCCACGCCGACGCGGTACGGGCACCGACGCTGATCCTGCACGGCGGCGCGGACGACACCTGCCCGGCCGGCCAGGCCGAGCAGTGGTTCCACGCGCTGTACACCCGGGGCGTGCCCGCCCAGCTGGTGCTGTACCCGGGCAGCTCCCACCTCTTCCCCCTCAACGGGCGGCCCTCGCACCGCGAGGACTACTCCCGTCGCCTCGTCGACTGGGTCACCGCCCACACCGACCGCTGAACCCACCGGAGCTGGAAACGACCATGACCAAGAATTCGGAGCCGAACATGACCGACACCGCCACCCCGTCCGCCGGCCCGTCCGCCGGGCCGACCGCCCGCTGGAGCGCCCGCCTCGCCGAGCTGGCCGCCCGTCACCGGGTGCCCGGCGCGAACCTCGCCGTCCTGCACCGCGGCGAGGTGATCATCGAGACGGCAGTCGGCATGGCGAACGTCGAGGCCGAGATCACGGCGACACCCGACACCCTCTTCCAGATCGGTTCGATCTCCAAGGTGTGGACCACCACGGTGGCCATGGCCCTGATCGAGGAGGGCGTCCTCGAACTGGACGCCCCCATCGTCTCCGTGCTCCCCGAGCTCCGGCTCGTCAACGAGGAGCTGACCCAGGGGGTGACGCTGCGCCATCTCGTGACCCACACCAGCGGCATCGACGGCGACTTCTTCGCCGACACCGGCCGCGGCGACGACTGCCTGGAGAAGTTCACCGCGCTGCTGGCGGATGTCGCCGCCAACCACCCGCTGGGCGCCACCATGTCGTACTGCAACGCGGGCTTCAGCCTCCTGGGCCGGGTGCTGGAGCATGTCACGGGCGTCCAGTGGGACGAGCTGATGAAGGAGCGTCTGTACCGGCCGCTCGGTCTGACCCGTACGGCCACCCTGCCGGAGGAGGTGCTGCGCTTCCGCGCCGCCACCGGGCACCCGGGCGAGCCCCCGGCGCCCACCCCGCAGTGGGGGCTGATGCGTTCGGCCGGACCGGCCGGGCTGATCTGCTCGACGCCGCGCGAGGTCCTCACCTTCGCCCGGATGCACATGAACGGCGGTGTCACCGACGACGGCACCAAGATCCTCTCGGCCGAGAGCGCCACCGCGATGCAGACCCCGCAGGTCGAGGTTCCCGACCCGCACATGCTCGGCCGTGCCTGGGGACTGGGCTGGCTGCTCGACAGCTGGGACGGACAGCGGGTGTACGGACACGACGGCGGGACCATCGGGCAGAGCGCGTTCCTGCGGGTGCTGCCCGATTCCGACCTCGCGATCTGCCTGCTCACCAACGGCGGTGACACCGCGGGCCTGTACCTGGCGGTGTTCTCCGAGCTCGTCCAGGAGCTGGCCGGGGCAACGATGCGCACCACGCCGGAGCCCGCGAAGGAGCCGGTGGCGGTGGACCCGGCCATGTACGTCGGGGTGTACGAGCGGCTCTCCTCCCGGAGGGAGATCGTGGAGCGGGACGGCACTCTGGTGATGCTCGACACGGTCACCGGGCCACTGGCGGAACTGGCTTCGAGCACCGAGCAGGAGTTCACGCTGCACCCGGTCGAGCCGGGTCTCTTCGTGCTGCGGCGGCCGGGGTTCACCCCGTGGCTCCCGGTCGTCTTCTACACGCTCGCCGACGGCACGGCCTATCTGCACCACGGCGCCCGCGCGACCCCGAAGGTCGGCTGACGTGGCCGCGTTCGCCTCCGCGATGGCGGAGCGGCTGCCGGACCTGCTGGCGGGGGTCGAGGAGCTGGTCCGCTGCGAGTCGCCCAGCGAGGACCCGGCCGCCGTCGTCGCCTGCGCCGGGGTCGTCGCCGGGCTCGGCACCCGGCTGACCGGGACGGCTCCCGAGTGGCTCGACGGCTCGGGACCGGCCACCCTGCGCTGGCGCTTCGGCTCCGGTGACCGGGTGCTGCTGCTCGGGCACTTCGACACCGTCTGGCCGGTGGGCTCGCTGGCCCGGCACCCCTTCGAGGTGACCGGGGGCCGGCTGACGGGGCCCGGCTGCTTCGATATGAAGGCCGGGCTGGTGCAGCTCTTCCACGCCCTGTCGGTGCTCGACGATCTCGACGGCGTGTCGGTGCTGCTCACCGGCGACGAGGAGATCGGCTCCCCCGGCTCGCGCGCCCTGATCGAGGCCGAGGCCCGCCGGACGCGGGCGGCGCTGGTCCTGGAGGCGAGCGAGGGCGGGGCGCTGAAGACGGTGCGCAAGGGCGTGTCCGGCTACGAACTGCGGATCGCCGGACGTGCGGCGCACGCCGGTCTCGAACCCGAGCGGGGCGTCAACACGACGACCGAGCTGGCCCATCAGGTGCTCGCGCTGTCGGCCCTCGCCGACCCGGCGGCCGGCACGACGGTGACCCCGACCGTGGCCTCCTCCGGCACCACCCGCAACACCGTGCCCGACGCGGCCCGGCTGGTGGTCGACGTACGCGTGGGGTCGGCCGGTGAACAGGCCCGGGTGGACCGCGGCATGCGGCGGCTCGCGCCGGTGCTCGACGGTGCCTCGCTGCGGCTCTCGGGCGGTCCCAACCGGCCGCCGCTGGCGGCGGGCGCGTCGGCGGAGCTGTTCGGACGGGCCCGGGGCCACTACGCGGAACTCGGCTTCGGGACGCTGCGCGGCGTCGCGGTCGGCGGCGGCTCCGACGGCAATCTGACGGCCGGGGTGGGTACGCCCACGCTGGACGGGCTGGGGGCGGTGGGCGGCGGGGCGCACGCCGACGACGAGCATGTGACCGTCGCCGAACTCCCCCGCCGCGCGGCACTGGTGGCCGCGCTGGTGGACTCGCTCGTCCGGGAGCCGCTGGCCGGGACGGACCGGGTGGAGCCGTGAACAGCGCGCACGTCGTGGCCGAGGCCGGGGCGGCCGCGGAGCGGGCGGCGCACGGGGCGGGGGTGAGCGTGAGGGAGCTGCACGAGCCGGAGGAGATCCTGGCGGCGTGCCGGCTGCTGGACCGGGTCTGGCAGCCCGATCCCGGCAACCCGCTGATCACCCCGGAGCTGATGCGGGTCTTCGCCCACGCGGGCAGCTATGTCGTCGGGGTCCACCTGGACGGCCGGATGACCGGTGTCTGTCTGGGGTTCCTGGCCAGCACCGGGCTGCACTCGCATATCGCGGGGGTCGACGGGGACGCCCGGGGCCGCAACATCGGCTACACGGTCAAACTGCACCAGCGGGCCTGGGCGCTGGAGCGTGGCATCACGACGGTGACCTGGACGTTCGACCCGCTGATCAGCCGGAACGCCTACTTCAACCTGGCGAAACTGGGCGCGGTGCCGAGCGAGTACCTGACCGATTTCTACGGCACGATGCACGACGCGGTGAACGCCGGCACCGAGACGGACCGGCTGCTGGTCCGCTGGGAGCTGACGGGTGAGGCCGCCGTACGGGCCGCCGCGGGCACCCCCGGCCTCGTCACGGCCGACAGCCCGGGTGCGCGCACCGTGGTCGGCCTCGACGCCAAGCCCGACGGCCGTCCCGCCGTCGGGCGCCGGGACGGGGACACCGTGCTCGTCCATGTCCCGGCGCAGATGGAGAAGCTGCGCCGCACCGACCCGGACGTGGCCCGCGAGTGGCGGTACGCGCTGCGCGAGGTCCTCGGCGGGCTGATGGAGCAGGGACATGCCGTCACCGGATTCACCCGGGACGGCTGGTATGTGATCGACAAGCGACAGGAGACGCGGGAATGAAGCTCGTCGGTGTGGAACTGCGCCGGATCGCGATGCCCCTGGTGGCACCGTTCCGGACCTCGTTCGCCACCCTGACCAGCCGGGAGATCCTGCTGGTCAGGGTCGAGACGGAGCACCACGAGGGGTACGGCGAGTGCGTCACCATGGCCGATCCGCTGTACTCCTCGGAGTACACCGACGCTGCCGTGGACGTCCTGCGCGCCCATCTGGTGCCCGCGCTCGCCGCGCTCCCGGAGCTCGACCCGTGGGCGGTCGCCCCGGCGCTCGCCGCCTTCAAGGGCCACCGGATGGCCAAGGCCGCGCTGGAGACGGCCGTGCTCGACGCCTGGCTGCGCGCGCACGAGCTGTCGATGGGCCAGTGGCTGGGGGCGACGGCCGACCGGGTGCCGGCCGGGGTGTCGGTCGGCATCATGGACTCGGTCCCCGCTCTCCTCGACGCGGTCGACGGCTATCTGGCCGAGGGATACCGGCGGATCAAGCTGAAGATCGAGCCCGGCTGGGACGTGGAGCCCGTACGCGCGGTGCGGGAGCGCTTCGGCGACGACGTGGCGCTCCAGGTGGACGCCAACACCGCGTACACCCTGGCGGACGCCGGTCTGCTCGCCCGGCTCGACCCGTACGGTCTGCTGCTGATCGAGCAGCCGCTGGACGAGGAGGACATCCGGGGGCACGCGGCGCTGGCGCGGCGGGTGCGTACCCCCATCTGTCTGGACGAGTCCATCGTCTCCGCGCGGTCGGCGGCCGACGCGATCGCGATGGGCGCCTGTTCGGTCGTCAACATCAAGCCGGGGCGCGTCGGCGGCTACCTGGAGGCGCGGCGGATCCATGACGTGTGCGCCGCGCACGGCGTCCCGGTGTGGTGCGGCGGGATGCTGGAGACCGGGCTCGGCCGGGCCGCCAATGTCGCGCTCGCCGCGTTGCCGGGCTTCACGCTCCCCGGCGACACCTCCGCCTCCGACCGGTACTACCGCACGGACATCACCGAGCCGTTCGTGCTCCGGGACGGCCATCTCGATGTGCCGCGGGGTCCGGGGCTCGGGCTCTCCCCCGTCCCCGCGCTGCTGGCCGCGGTGACCCGGTCGACGGAATGGATCGGCCGATGACCACGACCCGCCCGGACGTCCCGGGGCCGCGGCAGGACACCGTCGAGTCCCGCATCGGGGCGGCGTTCGACGACGCCGGGGTCCGGGGGTTCTTCTTCGCCCGCGAGATCGACGGGGAACGCTCGATCGGCGTCGCGGCGGACGAACCGGTCGTCCTCGCCTCGGTCTTCAAGATCCCGGTGGCGCTCGCCTACGCCCGCGAGGCCGCCGCCGGACGGCTGGACCGGACCGAGCGCCATGAGGTGGACATGCGGTACCGCGATGGCGGAATCGGCACGTCCGGCTGTGCCGACCCGGTCTCGATGAGTCTGCGCGACCTGGTCCACATGATGCTGACGATGAGTGACAACGCGGCCACCGACGTGGTGCTGGCCCGGGTGGGGCTGGGCACGGTCAATGAGCTGCTCGCCGGGCTCGGTCTGGGGCGCACCCATCTGGTCGGCAGCTGCCGGGAGCTGCTCGGCTCGCTCTTCGCGGAGCTCGGCGTGTCCACCGAGGCGGAGGCGCACGCGAGGATGGCGGCGGTGGTCGCGTCGGATCCGGGGAGGGTTCTGGAGCTCTCGGTGTGTGTTCCCGAACGCACCACCCGTTCCACGGCACGCGAGTCCGCCGAACTCCTCGCCCGGATCTGGCGCGACGAGGCGGGCCCCGCGCAGGCCTGCGCCGAAGTGCGGTCCGTGATGGCCCAGCAGATCTGGCCGCACCGGCTGGGCTCCGCGTTCGACGACAGCTACCGCCTGGCCGGGAAGACCGGGACGCTGCCCGGCTGGCGCAATGAGGCCGGTGTGATCGAGGGGCCGGACGGCGGGCGGTGGGCGGTGGCCGTCTTCACCCGCTCCGACACCCCCGATCTGCGCAACCCCCGGGCGGACCGGGTGATCGGTCAGGTGGCACGACTCGCCGTGGACGAGCTCCGGTCCTTTAACTTGTGACGATGACGGAGCAGCCGCGGGCCGTGCTCGGCCGGATTCTCAACGATCTCGGATCGACGCTGATCGAGGTGGTGGCGGGCGAGGCCGACCCGTCCCGCGCCGTCACCGGGGTGCTGATCCAGGATCCGCTGGACGAGCCGGCGCGGCTGCCCGGCGCGGTGGTGCTCGGGGTCGGGGTGTACGGCTCCGAGCCTGTCGCCGCGCTGATCGAGCGGGCGGCCGGTCTCGGTGCGGCGGCCGTGGTGGTCCGGTCACCGGTCCCGGTCCAGGGGCCGGTGTCAGAGGCGGCGGCGCGTACCGGCCTGACCGTGCTGGGGCTGACCCCCGGGGCGTCCTGGGCCCAGGTCGCGGCGCTGCTGCGGTCGCTGCTGGCGGTCGACGAGCTGGGCACGGTGGGCGGTCCCGACGACGCCGACGGCGCCGAGCCGCTGGCCGGTGATCTGTTCGCGCTGGCCAACGCGACGGCCGGGCTGCTGGACGGCCCGGTCACCGTGGAGGACCGCGGCGGGCGGGTACTGGCGTTCTCCAGCCGGCAGGACGAGGGCGACGACGCCAGGATCGCGACCGTGCTGGACCGGCAGGTGCCGGCGGAGAAGCTGCGCGCGCTGGAGGCCAACGGCGCCTTCCACGCCCTGTACCGGAACGAGGGGCCCGTCTTCGTGGAGGGCATCTCCGCCCGGCCCCGGGTCGCGATCGCCGTCCGGGCGGGCGGCGAGATCCTCGGTTCGATCTGGGTCGTGGTCGACGGACCGCTGAGCGAGGACCGCACGCAGTCCCTGCACGAGGCCGCGAAGGTGGCCGCCCTGCATCTGCTGCGGCACCGGACGGGCGAGGACGTCGAGCGCCGGCTGCGCGCGGATCTGCTCGCCACGGTCCTGGAGGGCGGTACGCACGCGCCGCAGGCGGCCGTCCGGCTGGGCCTCGCGGTGCAGCCAGCCTGCGTACTGGCGCTGGCGGTGACCGGTGAGGAGCCGGCGCCCGACCGGGTGGCGGCGGGCCAGCGGGTCGCCGAGGCCCTCGCTCTGCATCTGTCGGCGATCCATCCCCGTACGGCCGTGGCCTCGCTCGGGGGTGTCACCTACGCGGTCCTGCCCACGAGTTCGGACGAGCAGGCGCTGCGGGTGGCCGAGGCCTTCCTGTGCCGTGTGGGCGGCCGGGTTCCGGCGGTCATCGGTGTGGGCAGGCTCGCGGCGCGCCCGGCCGAGCTGCGGCGTTCGCGTGCGGACGCGGACCGGGCGCTGCGGGTGCTGGGCTCCGGGCGCTCGCCGCGCCGCACGGCCCGGCTGTCGGACGTCTACGCCGCCTCCCTGCTGGAGGAACTGACGGATCTGATGGCCGCCGAGGACGACCTCCCCGACGGCCCCGTGGTCCGGCTGCGCGCGTACGACGCCGCGCACCACACCGCGCTGACCGACACTCTTGAGGCCTGGCTGAGCACGTTCGGCGATGTGATCGCCGCTTCGGCCGCCGTCCATGTCCACCCCAACACCTTCCGGTACCGGCTCAAGCGGCTGGCGGCGGTGGCGGGCATCGATCTCGGCGATCCCGAGGCCAGGTTCGAGGCCATGCTCCAGCTGCGTCTGCGGCCTCCGAACCCGTGACGGCGGCTCAGCGCAGGGCGTGCACCACCGCCCCGAACACCTCCGGCGCGCGGTGCGCCGCCGCGACGATCAGACGGCTCCCAAAGGGGCACCGGGCCGCCCTCAGCAGCCCCTGGGTGAGCCACCGGTGACGTCTGGTCAGCCGGGCCCAGTGCCGGGGGTAGTCCTGCGGGCGGCCGGCGGCCAGACATCCGACGGCCGCGCCGGCGCTCGCGACGGCCAACGCGATGCCCTCGCCCGTCAGCGCGTCGACGTACCCCGCGGCGTCGCCGACCAGCAGGACACGTCCGGCCCGCCGGCTCCGTGCGCCCTGGCGCAGGGGTCCGGCGCCGCGCACGGGGCCGGCGTCCCGGCCGTCGAGCACACCGGCGAGCGCGGGAAAGGCGGCCAGGTGCTGTGCGTAGGTCCGGCGGTCGGCACTGAGCACGGCGACGCCCACGAGCCGGTCCCCCACCGGAGTCACATAGGCCTCGGCGTTCCGGGACCAGTGGACTTCGACGAAGTCGCTCCACGGCGCGATCCGGTAGTGGCGGCGCAGCCCGTAGCGCCGCGGTCCCCCGCCGGGACGGTCCAGGCCGAGTTCCCGGCGCAGCGGGGAGTGCAGGCCGTCGGCGGCGACGAGCCAGCGGGCGCGCAGTCCCGTCGTGCCGAGGCTGACGCCCTGGTCGTCCTGGCGGACGTCCCCGGCCCGGCCCGGCACGACGCGTACACCGAGTTCGACGGCCCGCCGGTGCAGCGCGGCGTGCAGTTCGGTGCGCCGTACGCCCAGTCCCGGACCGTCGCGGAATGCCGCCCGGACGCTGCGTCCGCCGTCCAGGTATCCGATTCCGCGCAGGTCGCGGCCGGAGAGCCGTACTCCCAGGGCCCGCAGCGCGGCCACCCCGCCCGGCATGATGCCCTCGCCGCAGGCCTTGTCGATGGGGGCGGCGCGGGGTTCGACGACCACGGTGTCCATCCCCGCGCGGGCCGCCGTGATCGCCGCGGCCAGTCCGGCGGGTCCGCCGCCCGCCACCAGGAGGTCGATCACGCCCGTACACCCGCCGCCGTCGTACGGGCCAGCGCCCCTTCCTCGCACCGGATCCGCACGGCCATCAGCGCTCCGTTGAGAACGGTGAACACGGTGGCGGTCACCCAGGCGCCGTGGACCAGGGGCAGGGCCAGCCCTTCGGCGGCGACCGCGACGTAGTTGGGGTGGCGCAGCCAGCGGTAGGGTCCGCCGGTCACCAGGGGCAGGCCCGGGACCACGATGACCCGGGTGTTCCACTGGTGTCCGAGCGTGCCGACGCACCACCAGCGCAGGCCCTGCGCGGCGAGCACCACGGCCACCGCGGTCCAGCCGGGCCAGGGCAGGAACGGCCTTCCGGCCAGGCCGGCCTCGGCCAGGCAGCCGGCCAGCAGGGCGGTGTGCAGGGCGACCATCGCGGGGTAGTGCCCCCGGCCGGCCTCGGTGCCGCCCCGGGCCAGGCTCCAGCGGGTGTGGCGCAGTGCGACGGCGAGTTCGGCGAGGCGTTCGCCCGCCACGGCCAGTACCAGCGCGGTGTACCAGATCACGCGTCCTCCGTCCTACCAGCGCAGCAGCACCAGTTCGCAGCAGAATCCGGGGCCCATGGCCATGAGCAGGCCGGGCGTTCCCGGTTCGGGCCGCCGCTCCGCCAGCGTGTCCCGCAGGACGTGCAGGACGGAGGACGAGGACAGGTTGCCGACGTCGGCCAGGGAACGCCGGGTGACGTCGAGCGCCGACTCGGGCAGTGCCAGCGCCTCGGTGACGGCTCGCAGGACCTTCGGCCCGCCGGGGTGGCACACCCAGTGGGCGATGTCCTTCGGCTTGAGGCCGTGCTCCGACAGGAACTCGGTCACGTCCTCGGCGAGATACCGGCGCACGACATCGGGGACGGCCGGGTCGAGGACCACTCTGAAGCCGCTGTCGCCGATGTCCCAGCCCATGACGCGTTCGGTGCCCGGGTACATCCGGCTCCGGGTGGCGACCACCTCGGGCCCGCCGGCCGCGGCCCGTTGGCCGCCGACGACGACCGCGGCGGACGCCCCGTCGCCGAACAGCGCGGTCGCCACCAGGTTGGCGGGGGTGATGTCGTCGCGCTGGAAGGTGAGGGAGCAGAGCTCGACCGAGAGGAGCACCGCGACCTCGTCCGGGTGGCCCAGGAGGTAGTCGTGCAGCCGTGCCACACCGGCGGCTCCGGCGACACAGCCCAGGCCGAAGACCGGCAGCCGCTTCACATCGGGCCGCAGCCCGAGGCGTCCCACGAGGCGGGCGTCCACCGACGGGGCGGCCACTCCGGTGACGGAGGTGAACATCAGCAGATCCACATCGGTGGGCCGCAGGCACGCCGTGCGCAGCGCGCCGCGTACCGCCTCGGCACCGAGGCGGACGGCCGCGCCGATGAACACGTCGTTCGCGGCGCCGAAGCCGTCCAGTGCGCGATAGCTCTCCAGCGGCAGCACCGTGTGGCGATTGCGGACCTGCGCGTTCTCGTGGAGCCGGTCGAGTACGCGGCGCCCGGCGCCCGGCGGCAGGCAGGTGCCGGCCACCATGTCGGTGATCTCGCGCTGGGTGTGGCGGTGCGGTGGCAGGGCTCCGTGGACAGCGGTGATCCGGCTCATCCCGACTCCTGCTTCGACGGCGTCATGACCCCATCCTGCCCACATGAATGGACGAATCGCCGCAAACGACCCGTGCGGCTGTCGTGTTGGGCCGACCCGGGTACGTACGCTCACCCGATGGACACCCCGGACGGACCGGCGACGGCGGTGGCGGTCGCCCGGACGGCCGCCCCGCCGCCGCGCCGCGTGGCGGGGCGTGCCCTGGCACTGGTCCTGGCCGGCCATCCCGGACCGGTCCTCGCGGTGACCGTGCTGACTGCCGCGCTGGCCGCCGGTTCCGGTCTCGGCGGCGCGCGCTGCCTCCTGGTCTGCGCGGCCGTCCTGGCCGGTCAGCTCTCGGTCGGCTGGTGCAACGACGCCCACGACGCCGGGCGGGACGCCGCGGCGGGACGCCGGGGCAAGCCCGTGGCCGCCGGAGCGGTGCGCCGGGGCGAGGTGTGGGCCGCGGCGTTCGCCGCCCTCGCCCTGTGCGTGCCGCTGTCGCTGGCCTGCGGTCCGGCGGCCGGTGCGGTGCATCTGGCGGCGGTCGGCGCGGCGTGGCTGTACAACCTGCGGCTCAAGGCGACGGCGCTGTCCTGGCTTCCGTACGTCGCCGGATTCGGTGCCCTGCCCGCCGTGGTCGCCCTGAGCCTGCCGGGCCGGCCCTGGCCGGCGTGGTGGGTGGTGACGGCCGGTGCGCTGCTCGGGACGGCGGCCCATCTGGGCGACACGCTCCCGGACATCGAGGAGGACGGGAAGGCCGCGATCCGCGGTCTGCCGCACCGGCTGGGTGCCACGGGCACCCGGCTGCTGCTGCCGGTCCCCCTGGCTGCGGCGACGGCGGTGCTGGTCCTGGGACCCGCGGGGCCGCCGGATCCATGGGGCGCGTGCGCGCTCGCCCTGGTGCTCCCGACCGCGGTCGCCGGGCTCGCGCTGGGGCGGTTCTGGCGCAAGGCCGCCTTCGCGGGGACGGTGGCGGTGGCGGCGGTGGACCTGTCCCTGCTCCTGGTGCGGGGTACCGCCATCGCGTGAACCCGCGCCCCCGTCCCGGGGTTGCGGCACCGCCCCGCGTTTTCCCGTCGTGGCTCTATGAAGTGCGAGGTCCTCCCGCTACCCTCCGCGCATGATTTCCACGGTTGTCTGGGGAACGGGAAACGTCGGCCGCGCGGCGATCCGCGCCGTGGCGGCACATCCGGGGCTCGCGCTCACCGCCGTACTCGTCCACAGCCCCGGCAAGGTGGGTCTGGACGCGGGCCGGCTGGGCGGGCTCCAGAGCGCCCTGGGGGTCGCCGCGACCGATGATGTCGAGGGTGTGCTGGCCGGCCGTCCGCAGGCGGTGGTGTACGCGGGGTCGGGCGACATCCGGCCCGACGGGGCGCTCGCCGACATCTGCCGGGCGATCCGGGCGGGGGCCGTGGTCGTCACCCCCTCGCTGTACGCGCTGTACGACCAGCTGAACGCCCCGCCGGAGCTGCGGGATCCGGTGCTGGCCGCCATCGCGGAGGGCGGCGGATCGCTGTTCGTCTCCGGCGTGGACCCGGGCTGGGGCAACGATGTGCTTCCGCTGCTGATCAGTGGCCTCGGCTCCAGCGTGGAGGTGATCCGCTGCCAGGAGATCTTCGACTACTCCACCTACGACCAGGAGGACTCGGTCCGGAACCTGGTCGGTATGGGCCTGCCGATGGACCACGAGCCGCTGATGCTCGCCCCGACGGTCCCGACCATGGTGTGGGGCGGACAGATACGGCTGATGGCCAGGGCACTGGGCGTCGAGCTCGACGGTATCCGCGAGACGGTGGACCGGTGTCCGCTGGAGACCTCGGTGACCACCAGGACGATGGGTGAGTTCGGGGCGGGCACGCAGGGCGCGGTGCGGTTCGAGGTGCAGGGCATCGTCGGCGGTGAGCCCCGCATCGTCATCGAACACGTCACGCGCATCCACCCGTCCTGCGCACCGCACTGGCCGGCGCCTCCCGACGGTGACGGCGCGCACCGGGTGGTCATCGAGGGACGCCCGCGCATCGAGGTCACGATCGAGGCCACCGACGAGGGGGAGAATCGTTCGGCGGGCGGGAACGCCACCGCGGCGGGCAGGCTCGTGGGCGCCGTCGACTGGCTCGTGGACGCGGAACCCGGACTGTACGACGCACTCGACGTCCCGCTGCGGCCCGCAGCCGGCAAGCTCGGAAGGAGACAGCGATGAACATCGACATTCCCGAAGGCAAGGACGCGATCGCCTACGTGTGGGGGGAGATGGTCCCCGGGATCGGCGTCGCCGCCGCGGGCTTCTCGATGTCGGTGTACGACCACACGACCCTGGGGCTGCGCGAGTTCGAAGCCGCGCGGCTGCGGATCGCCCAGATCAACGGGTGCGCGTTCTGCCTGGACTGGCGCACCGAGCGGGACGGGGAGACGGTCGAGGACTCGTTCGCCGACGCGGTGGCCGCCTGGCGCACCACCGACGCGTTCGACGTCCGGACCCGGCTGGCCGCGGAGTACGCCGAGCGGTACTCCCTGGACCACCACGGTCTCGACGAGGAGTTCTGGACGCGGATGAGCGCGGCCTACAGCCAGCTGGAGATCGTGGAGCTGACGATGAGCATCGGCTCCTGGCTGGTGTTCGGCCGGCTCAACCACGTCCTGGGCCTCGACACGGTGTGTGTGCTGCCCGGTCACTGACTCACAGGTCGGTGGCGATGATCTCTTCGATGTTCCGCTCGGCCAGCGCGGTGATGGTGACGAACGGGTTGACGCTGGTGTTTCCGGGGATCAGGGCTCCGTCGATGACGTACAGGCCCTGGTAGCCGTGCAGGCGGCCGTGGTTGTCGGTGGCCTTGCCCAGTACGGCGCCGCCGAGCGGGTGGTAGGTGAGGTGATCGCCCCAGATCTTGTAGGTGCCGAAGAGGTCGGTCCGGTAGATCGTGCCCTCCTTTCTGTTGATCTTGTCGAAGATGGTCCTGGCGGCGTCGATGGAGGGCTGCTTCCACGCGGTCTGCCAGTTCAGGTCGACCTTGCCCGTCGCCGCGTTCCAGACGAACTCGGCGCGGTTCGGGTTCTTGGTGATCGAGAGATAGAACGAGGCGTACGTCTCGATCCCGGTGGGCAGCGGCGCGACCTCGGCGAACGCTCCGCCCGCGGCCCAGTTGTCGATGCCGCCCGTGGGAATGGACGCCTGGAGCTTGCCGGTCGGGTCCCACATGTGGTTGGCCCGGCCGCACATGACGTTGCCGTTGTCGCCCCACCCCTTGCCGACCTCGCTGTTCAGGCGGGGCAGGGCGCCGGTGGTCCTGAGCATGACGAGCAGCTTGCTGGTGCCGACGCTGCCCGCGGCGAAGAACACCCGGTCCGCGGTCACGGACTTGGTGGCGGTGGTGTCCCCCGTGGTGTTGAGCTGGTCGATGACGACCGTGTAGCCGCCGGAGGCGGCGGGGGCGACCGAGGTGACCTTGTGCAGCGGTGAGACGGAGACCCTGCCGGTGGCTCGGATCCGCTCCAGGTAGGTCTTCTGCAGCGACTTCTTGCCGTAGTTGTTGCCGTAGAGGATCTCGCCGGCCAGCGCGGACTTCGGGACGGTGCCCGCCGCCTCCTGCTTCATGTAGTCCCAGTCGTACACGGCGGGCACGAAGAGGAACGGGAAGCCGGAACGCTCGGCGTGCTTGCGGCCGACCCTGGCGTACTGGTAGCAGTCGGCGGATTCGAACCACGCCGGGTCGATGGTGCCGACCCCGAGCCCGGCGTTGGCGCGCGGGTAGTAGGTGCCGTACATCTCGTCGGCGTCGACCGTGGGGAGGATGGCGCCGAAGTTCTCGCGCCGGGGGGTGACGGCCATCCCCCCGTTGACCAGCGAGCCGCCGCCGACGCCGCGGCCCTGGTAGACCGTGATGCCGCCGAACTCCTCGGCGTCCAGGATCCCGGTGTAGCGCGGGATGTTCCGGTCGATCGGGAAGCCCAGGAAGTTGCTGAGCGGCTGTTTGGTCTTGGTCCGCAGCCAGTAGGAACGGCGGTCCGGGCTGGTCGTGTTGGCGAAGATCCTGCCGTCCGGCCCGGGGGTGTCCCAGGCCATGCCCATCTCGACCATATGGACATCCACGCCCGCCTCGGCGAGTCGCAGCGCGGCGACGCAGCCGCCGTATCCGGTGCCGATCACCAGGGCCGGGACATGGGCCCCGGGATCGATCCCGGCGGTCGCCACCCCGGTCTCCGCCCTGGCCGAGGCCGGGTGACCCGCCAGGGTCACGGCCCCAAGAAGAGAACCTGTTCCTGCAAGGAATCTTCGACGCGAGACGCCCTTGGATCCCGCATTCTGCATGGTAGTGTCACTCATGTGACATCCCTCACTCTCGACAGAGTGAAACAGGTTCTACTGTCGAACGCGTGGTAAGTCACTACACACTCACGGGTAACTTGCAGTCCGGCCCAAGGCCGTACCGGCACAGGCCGGCGGGCGGCACGGAGTCCTGCGACCCCGCACCGCCCGCCGGCCTGCCACTCACTCCCGCGGCTGCCGGGTGTCAGTACGCCCCGAACACATTGTCGATCGAGCCGTACTTGTCGGCGGCGTAGTTGCACGCGGCCGTGATGTTGGCGACCGGGTCGAGGCTGTCCATCGACGTACCGGGCACGTGGTAGGCCTGGAAGGTCGGGTCGATGACCTGGAGGAGACCCTTGGACGGGGTTCCGGCGGCGGCGTTCGAGTCCCAGTTGTTGACGACCAGCGGGTTGCCCGAGGACTCGCGCATGACGTTGCGGTGGATGCCCTCGTAGCTGCCGGGGATCCCGTGCTCGGCCATGACGGCCAGCGACTCCTTGATCCAGCCGTCGAGGTCGTTCGTGTACGCCGTGGGCTGCTCGGCCGCCACGGCGGTGGTGCCGGCACCGGCGGCGGCCTCGGTGACCGTACCGGTGGCCACGTCGGCGGCGGAGCCGTTGGCGGCCGGCTGCGCGCTCGTGCGCTGCGAGCGGTCGGCGCGGTCGCCCCCCTCGCTCCGGTCGGACGAGGAGACGGTGGACCCGGGCTGTGCCGGAGCCTTGGATCCGATCGACAGCTTGAGGCCGGGGTGAATCAGGTCGGGATTGTCACCGACGGCCTTTCGGTTGTCGTCGTACAGCTTCTGCCAGCCACCACCGAGAGAATAGCTGCGGGCGATCTTGGAAAGCGAATCGCCCTCGACCACGGAATGGGTCGTGGCACCCGACTGCTGCGCGGCAATTTCCTTGACGGATACGGCAGTCGGCGCCGCCGCCTTTTCGGCGGCGATGGAGTGCTGCGCGGGTGCCGCGGGTGCCGCGGAGGCGAAGCTCGCACCGGCCAGCGGGAGCACGAGAGCGGCTCCGCCGGTGCCCACGGCGATGAAACCGCGGGTCAGACGGGCGGACGTGGAACGACGGTGCTTGCCCGTTTCGGGCATGGTGAATTCCTCTCCGCCGCCTGCGAGGTGAGCTGTCGGGTTCAGGCTGGAGCTGCCTGGCCGCATGTGAATGCGACTTCACCCCAGCCGGTCCGGATACCGGACCGGCGTCTTACCTGGGTCCCCCGCTCCTGCCGTACGTGAGTAGGTTCGATTGCCGGACGGCGGCAGGATTAGGCGTTCCATCCGGATTGACGGTGACCGTAGGCGAGAAATCTTGATCGGAACAAGCCCTGAATTCCGAATCGCATTTACCTCGCAAGATCAATTGACGGAAACCCCTGTCGGCAATCCCACGACACGAAGTCAGATTCCCCGGCACAGAAGGGAACCGGGCGGCGCGTGACAGCGTCCGGGGCCCGGAACGTGACGCTCACCACTGAGTCCGATAAGGGCGATTTGCGCGAGGCGCGAAACCGGCAAACGGCCTGAATGATCTTTTATGAAGAGAGGGATCAATTCCGGTCAATCGCTCAAATCGCCCATTTCGAGCCCTCGGGGCGGGCCGGCCGGAAGCTCCGCGGGACCCCGGCCCGACGTCCGGACGCGACAGGGCTTAACGTGTGCGTTGGAGACTGGTAAGCCAACCCTTACCTCCGCTGCTCGCCGCACCCTGCCCGCGTTCGTCCGCCCTAAGGAACAACACGCCATGACACGCCCCGTCCGCGTCGCCATCGTCGGAGCCGGTCCCGCCGGGATCTACGCAGCGGACGCGCTGCTGAAATCCGAAGCCGCACAGGACCCGGGTGTGTCGATCGACCTGTTCGAGCGCATGCCCGCCCCCTTCGGTCTGATCCGCTACGGCGTGGCCCCGGACCACCCCCGGATCAAGGGCATCGTCAAGGCGCTGCACCAGGTGCTGGACAAGCCGCAGCTGCGGCTCTTCGGCAATGTCGACTACCCCCACGACATCGGCCTGGACGATCTGCGGTCCTTCTACGACGCCGTGATCTTCTCCACCGGCGCCGACGCCGACCGCGCGCTCGACATCCCCGGCGCGGATCTGGACGGCTCCCACGGAGCGGCCGACTTCGTCTCCTGGTACGACGGGCACCCCGAGGTACCGCGCACCTGGCCGCTGACGGCGGAGAAGGTCGCCGTGCTGGGGGTCGGCAACGTGGCCCTGGACGTGGCGCGCGTACTCGCCAAGACGGCCGACGAGCTGCTGCCGACGGAGATCCCGGCCAATGTGTACGAGGGCCTGAAGGCCAACAAGGCGCTGGAGGTGCACGTCTTCGGGCGGCGCGGCCCCGCCCAGGCCAAGTTCAGCCCCATGGAGCTGCGGGAGCTCGACCACTCGCCCAACATCGAGGTCATCGTCAACCCCGAGGACATCGACTACGACGCGGGGTCCATCGAGACCCGGCGGGGCAACAAGCAGGCCAACATGGTCGCCTCCACGCTGGAGAACTGGGCGATACGCGACGTCGGTGACCGGCCGCACAAGCTGTTCCTGCACTTCTTCGAGTCGCCGGTCGAGATCCTGGGCGAGGACGGCCGCGTGGCCGGTCTGCGTACCGAGCGCACCGAGCTGGACGGCACCGGCAACGTCCGGGGTACCGGCTCCTTCACCGACTGGGACGTGCAGAGCGTCTACCGCGCCGTCGGCTACTACTCGCAGGAGCTGCCCAAGCTCCCCTTCGACGTGGCCTCCGGCACCGTCCCGCACGCCGCCGGACGCGTCGTCTCCGGTGACGAGCCGATGACTTCGGTGTACGTCACGGGCTGGATCAAGCGGGGGCCGGTCGGCCTGATCGGTCACACCAAGGGCGATGCCAACGAGACGGTCGCCTGCCTGCTGGAGGACCGCGCCGAGGGCCGGCTCCCCGCCCCGGCCCAGCCGGAGCCGGACGCCGTCGTCGCCTTCCTCGACGAGCGCGGTGTCCGCTACACCACCCGTGAGGGCTGGCACCGCCTGGACGCGCACGAGCAGGCGCTCGGCGCGGAGCAGGGCCGCGAGCGGATCAAGGTCGTGGACCGCTCCGCGATGCTGGACGCCTCCGGCGCGCCGGAGGTCTCCCCCGCCACGGACGCCCCCGCCGGTTCCTGATCCTCCGGCCCGTCGGCAGGTTCCGCGCCCGCCGGACGGCGAGGGCTCAGTCCGCCGCCGTCCAGCGGGAGGCGAGCAGCAGCGCGATGTCGTCGGGCCGGTCCTCGGCCTGTCCGGCCTCCTCGATCACCCGGTCCGCGATGTCGCCGAGCGGCGCCGGGCCGAACTCGGCGATGGTGCTGCGCAGTCGCTCGATGCCCTCGTCGATGTCGGTCCCCGCGCGCTCGATGAGCCCGTCGGTGAACAGGGCCAGCGTCGCTCCCGGGCCGAGCCGGAATTCGGTGACCGGGTAGACCGCCGCGCCGTCGATGCCGAGGACCACTCCGCCGGAGAGGTCGAGCACCTCCGTCGTGCCGTCGGCGTGGCGCAGCACGGGCTGCGGGTGCCCGGCCCGGACGGCCTGGGTGCGGCCGGTGACCGGGTCGAGGACGACGTAGCAGCAGCTGGCGAACTGGCCGGGATCGAGGTCGATGAGCAGTTTGTTCGTCCCGCTCATCACCTCCTGCGGGTCGTGCCCGCTGAGGGCGAAGGCCCGTACGGCGCTGCGTAGCTGGCCCATGGTCGCGGCCGCCGCCACACCGTGCCCCTGTACGTCCCCGATGACCAGCGCGAGCCCGCGGCCGGTCTCGATGACGTCGTACCAGTCGCCGCCGACCTCCATGCCCTGGGTACCGGAGAGATAGCGGGCGGCGGTGTCGACGCCCTCGATCTCGGGCAGCCGGTGCGGCAGCAGGGCGTCCTGGAGGCCGCGGGCCAGCGCCGATTCGCTGTCGTAGCGCTGCGCCCGCTGGAGGGCCTGGGCGATGAGCCCCGCCAGTGCGGTGAGGACGGTGCGTTCCTCGGGGCTGAAGCCGCGGGGCTGGTCGAAGCCGAGGATGCAGGAGCCGACCGGCCGGCCGGAGGCGATCAGCGGCAGGAAGGCCCGTGCTCCCACGTCGGCGTCCATGGGGATGCCGGGGTAGGCGCCCGCCAGCCGCTGCATGGACTCGAAGAAGAGGGGACGGCCCGTGGTGAGGGTCTCCACGCCGGGAATGCGGACATCGAGCCCGACTCCGTCGAACCGGTCGAGGAACCCCTTCGGGAAGCCGGTCTCCCAGGCCAGGTAGAGGTGGCGTTCGCTCAGCAGGTAGATGGCCAGCTGTCTGCCGCCGAAGGCGGGCAGCAGCTCCTCGGTGACGACGGCGGACACCTGACGGGCGGTGACCGCCTCCGTCAGGGCGATGGCGAGGGCGACCGGCCGGTACAGGGCGGCGGACCGGTCGGCCGGGGAGCTGAGTCCGGCTCCGGGTGTGAGCACGGACTCCGGCGCGTAGGCAGGCCGGTCGGCGTCGTCGAGCACGACCGTCACCCCTTCGTGGCCCGGGTACATGGAGACGGAGAGCCATCCGCCGGAAGCGGGGCGGGCCAGGAAGTGGACGGGTTCGTCGGAGAGCAGGGCCGCCCGGTGGTGGTCCTCGTAGGCGGGGTGCCCGAACCACGGCATGGTCTCCCACAGGACGCGTCCGACCAGTTCCCCCCGGCCGCGGGCGAGGAGCTTCTCGGCGAGCGGGTTCACATAGGTGATCCGGCCGAGCCGGTCGAGCGAGAAGACGCCGCGGGGCAGCCGGTCCGCGGCTTCGGCGACGAGCGGGCCGGCTCCCAGGTCCACCACGAAGCCGGTGAGGTGGTCCGTCGTGCCGGCTCCCCGGGGGTGCGCCCGGTGTCCCGAGAGTTCCAGCAGGTGAGAGCGGCCGTCGGGGCCGCGCAGCCGCATTCTTCGCACGACGGGGCCCGCCGACCCGGCCGCCTCGTGGGCGAGCGCCCACAGCCCGTACACGTCCTCCGGGACCAGTCGTGCGGCCAGGGCGTCGACGGTGCCCGGGAAGTCGGCGGACGTGGTGCCGAGGATCGCGCACATCTCCTCGTCGGCGGCGACGGTCCCCTCGCCGAGATTCCAGTCGAAGCGGCCGATCCGCAGCGGAGGCGCGGGGGCCGCGGGCATCTGGACGGGCAGCGGCTCGCTGTCCCACAGGCACGGCGATCCGCCCGACTCCCGTCGCGCGACGGCGGCGCCGAGCCGCCGGGCCAGTTGCTGGAGCCGCTCGCTCACCGCCGGTTCGACCGGCTCCCCGGGCCTGGCGGGGCGCAGGACGAACAGAACGCCCGCCCGTCCGCGGCCGGCCAGGACCGGGACGTAGAGCGAGCCGAAGGGGAACGGCAGCCCGGCCATCAGCTGCGGGAAGCGGCGCATGGCCTCCTCCGCGTCGGCGAGGAGCACCGGTCTGCCGGAGCGGTAGGCCTCGGAGACCGGGAAGGGCCGGTTCACATGCATGCGCCACCAGGGGCGGAACAGCGGGCCGGGCAGCCCCGCGAGGGCCGCCAGCCGCAGCAGTCCGGGCGTCCGGGAGCGCAGATAGACCCCGCCGGCGTATCCACCGGCGGACTCGATCGCGCTCACGGCAGCCTGGGCGAGCACCAGGGACAGTTCGTCCGGTACTCGGCCTGCGTCCGCTCCCCCGGCCACAGCCCCGCTCGGATCGCGCGGAGTGTGCCGGGCCGCACCGTACCGGGTCACACAGCCAGCATGCTCACTGCTGCCGTGCGGCGCACCTTCGCGGGCCGTTCTCCGGTGGCTGCCGGCGGACGGCGGGCGCGGCTCAGTGGAGCTTGGCGACGGCGGTGCCGGTCGTCGTCCTGAAGCCTTCCAGCGGTGCGCCGTCGAGATCGCCCAGCTGCCCCCATTCGAGTACGGTCACCGTCCGGCCGTCGCGGCCGACGGAGTGGAGGCCGATGTCGGTCGAGCCGACGTCCGGGCGGGACGTGTCGACGCTGTAGATGTGCGCGCCCTCCTCGACATCCACCCGCCCGTGGTAGAAAGCCTCGCCCTCCAGCCCGGGGTCCTGCTCCTTGAGCCGGTCCAGGCAGCTTTCGAGCGCGCCGCGGATCTCGGCGGCCAAGGCCGTCGCCTGTGCCGTGGTGGCGGCGACCGTGGTCGTCTGGCGCGCACCGGTGTCCAGCTCGGTCCAAAAGTCGCGGTGGCTCGTGGTCGCCGCGGGAGCGATCCCGGCGGTGCATACGGAGCCGGAGCCGGGCAGTCCCTGACGCACCGGACCGGCGGTCCACGGGGTGAGGGAGGCGGGCAGCTCCGAGGCCGAGAGGAACCTCGGCGGGGCGGGAGCGGCCGGGGCGGCGGCCGAGGCCGTGCCGGGCGCCACGATGGTCATGCACACGGCTGTGGCGGTCATGACGGCCGAGCGGATCTTGTTCATGGATTTGCTCCCCGTTTCGGTGGCCGGGCTGAACAGTCACCAGCCTCCGCGCCCGACGGGGCCGTGACAAGCACGACGCGTACACATCTGCGGGGGCGCGGCGGCGGGAAGCCCCGATCCGGGCCATGCTGGTTGCGGGCGTACCACGGAGCGCCGCTGTCACGTGCGCCCCCGGGAGGTGCCGATGGATCCGGTCACCGCCTTGCGGCGGATCGCGTTTCTGCTGGAGCGGTCGCAGGCCGCCACGTACCGGGTGCGGGCGTTCCGCCGGGCCGCCGGGGCGGTGGCCCGGATGCCGGAGAGCGAGCTCGCGGAGCGGGTGGCACACCGCTCGCTCGAAAGGGTGAGCGGCATCGGCCCCCGCACGGCCCAGGTGGTCCGTGAGGCGTGGGAGGGCGGGGTGCCGGAGTATCTGGACCGGCTGGAGACGGAGGCCTCTGTTCCGCTCAGCGGCGGGGGTACGGCGATGCTCGCCCGGCTGCGTGGCGACTGCCATGTCCACTCCGACTGGTCGGACGGCGGCAGTCCGGTCGAGGAGATGGGGCGGACGGCGATCGGGCTGGGGCACGAGTGGACCGTGCTCACCGACCACTCCCCCCGGCTGACGGTGGCCCGCGGGCTGTCGCCCCGGCGACTGCGCGCGCAGCTGGAGGCGGTGGCGGAGCTGAACGAGCGGTGGGCGCCGTTCCGGCTGCTCACCGGCATCGAGTGCGACATCCTTCCGGACGGATCGCTCGATCAGGAACCGGATGTGCTGGAGCGGCTGGATGTGGTCGTCGTGTCGGTGCACTCCAAGCTGCGCATGGAGGCGCGGGCGATGACCCGGCGGCTGGAGGCTGCGGTGCGCAGTCCGTACGCCGATGTGCTGGGCCATGTGACCGGGCGGCTCCTCTCCGGCCGGGGCCGGCCGGAGTCGGAGTTCGACGCGGACCGGGTGTTCGCCGCGTGTGCCGAGGCGGGAACCGCCGTGGAGATCAATTGCCGTCCCGAACGGCTGGATCCGCCGCGCCGGCTGCTCCGCCGGGCCGTCGGAGCGGGTGTGCTGTTCGCGGTCGACACGGACGCGCACGCCCCGGGGCAGCTCGACTGGCAGATCCTGGGCTGTGCGCGCGCCGAGGAGTGCGGGGTGCCCGTGGAGCGTGTCATCACGTCGTGGACCGCCGACCGGCTGCTGGAGTGGACCTCGCCGGGCGGCCGGTGAGGTCCTCGCTCCCCCACGGCCGCGCCCGGGTGGGGCCGTGCTGTGCCCGGCGGCTACTTCGTCGGGTGGACGTCCGCGCCGGCGGTTCCGCTCTGCCGCTCGCTGCGGTCACGGATCGTCCGGGCCTTCCTCTCCAGGCGCTCCCGTTCCTGCGGATCCGTCGCGCGCTCCGCGGCCTCGGTCAGCTGCCGGGCCTTCTCACGCATCTGCCGGGCCAGGTTCGCCGGTTCGTCGACACCGCTCATCGTCGCTCCTCGGACGGTAGGGACCACCCTCGTCGTGGTCCGACGTCCTCAGCGAACCAAAGCCCCGGCGCCCCCGCATCCCGGCGCCTACAGCACGGACCCCGGGTCGTCGTCGGGGCCTTCGGCCTCGACCCGGAGCGCGAGGTCCCGCAGCACATCGGTGGACGTCACGTCCGTCTGTCCGGAGTCGTGCACCTGCGCCAGCATCGTGAAGGCGAGGGTGAACGCCCCCACGAGCTGCTCCACCGCACCACCGACCTCGCGCCCGACGACGCTGACCACCTCCTCGACGGAGAAGTCCTCGGGGATGGAGATGTGCGGCATCGTCTCGTTCAGCAGGGCGGTCACGGCACCGGCACCGGTTTCCAGGTCGTCCCGGTCCAGGTCCGCCTCCAGCAGCCGCTGCATCTCCCCGGCCTCGGTGAGGATGCCGATCACTCGCTTCACAACTTCCCTCTGCTCCATGTCGCGAGCATAGGGCGTGCAACCTTTCCGCAACGTCAGGCGGAGTTGACTGGGTCCGTCCGTGACCGGTCGGGGAAGGACTGACGCATGAACGGTGTTCCGGTCGCTCCGGCCGTGGAGCTCACCCCTGCCGCCGCCGGTCTGCTGCGGCGGCTCCGGGCGGCCCACGGCCCGTTGATGTTCCACCAGTCCGGCGGCTGCTGCGACGGCAGCGCGCCCATGTGCTACCAGGCCGGTGAGTTCCGCACCGGGAACGCCGATGTGCTGCTCGCGGAGCTCGCCGTCGAGGGTGTCGCCGAGCCGGTGCCCTTCTGGATGTCCAGGAGCCAGCACGAGGTGTGGGCCCACACCCGGCTGATCGTCGATGTGGTGGAGGGGCGCGGCGGCGGGTTCTCGCTGGAGGCGCCGGAGGGGGTGCGCTTCCTCATCCGCTCCCGGCTCGTGGGCGGATGAGCGCCGGTCCGGTGAGGGGGCGGCTCAGCGCCGGGGGCGCCTTTGCCGGGACCGGTTCTCCAGCATGGCCCGGCGGATCCCGGCCGCGGCCGACCGGGCGTGCTCCGGGGTGGCGGTGCGGTCGGCGACCGAGGTGACGAAGCGGTGCGTGGGGCGGCGGCAGTGGCCGCACGGCGCGTCGGTGGTGATCAGGTGGCCGTCCTCGCACTGCGGGTCGGAGCACTGCCCCGGCCGCAGCAGCCGGTCGGCGATGTCCTCGGCACTCCAGCGGCGCCGGCCCTCCTCGTCCTTCTCGTTGAGGGCGTGGGCCCAGCGGAGGTTCCAGCGGCGCTCGATGCGTTCGCGGAGCGCTCCGGCGGTGCGCCGGCCGAGTTCCTGGTGGATGAGTTCCCGGACGGACTGCGGCACACGGCCGCCGAAGGCCTGCATCAGGGCGGGCGGCAGGGCCTGGAGGACGTAGCCCTGCGGGTTCCCCTTCGCGCCCTCGCGCCACCGCCGGCACTCGCAGGAGCCGTCGGGCCGCCTCGGTGTCCGGCAGCGGCCGCACAGACCGCGGCACTCGGCGCAGAGTCCGTCGTCGAGTCCGTCCAGCTGGGGCGCGGGGGCCCGGCCGCAGTCGCGGCAGCAGGAGGCGCACGGCCCGCAGAGGCGTTCGTTGCCCACCTTGGCCGACCAGGTCCGCATCTGGCACCGGCAGCAGAGCCCGTTGTTGCAGTACTCGTGGTGGGCGGCGCCCGAGTGCCGTCCGGGAGGCGGGAAGGACATTGCCCCATTGTGCGGGATCCGGCCGTGCTCCGACGAACCGTGCGCCGGGGCGGCCGGGCCGGTACCGGGCGCCGGGTGCGGTCAGGGGTTCAGGCTGCCGACCACGTTCGCGGTGGCGGCGATGCCCTCCTGGATGGTCGGCGCCATGCTCGTGCCCGCGAGGAAGAACCCGAACAGGGCACAGACCAGTGCGTGCGAGATCTTCAGTCCGCCGTTGCGCAGGAAGATCACCGCGAGGATCAGCATGAGCAGCACCAGTGAGATCGAAACGGCCATGGCCAACCTCCTCCGCCGCGCCTGGATTGCGGCATTCGGCCGCCAGTGTGGCGCAGCGGAGGAACCGTTCGGCGCACCGGCGTGTCCGCCGAACGGGTAGACACGGGCAGGGGTGCCGGCCGCCCCGGACGGTGCTCAGCCCCGGGCGCGCAGGAAGCGTTCGAGGCCCGCCAGGTCGTCGGTGTTCAGATGGTCGGCCCCCGCCGCGAGCAGTTCCGTCCAGACGGCGTCGCGCGCGGGTCCCGCGAGGTCGGGCGTGGCCCAGAAGCGGACGCGCTGACCGCCGCGGTGGGCGGTGTTCACCAGGGCCGCGAGCCGCTGCCGCTCGGCGGCGGGGAAGGGGCCCGTGCCCAGCCAGCCGAAGGACTGGGTCCAGTTGCCGCTGATGAGCGGGACGAGGGAGGCGGTGGCCGCCGTGCCGAGGTCCTCGGGCCGGCCGTCGTAGAAGGCGTACCGGGTGCGCTGGGCCTCCATGGGGGCGCGCGCGGCGCGGTCGCCGGAGATGACGGGGGTGACCGCTCCGGTGCGGACGCGGCCGTGGCTGTAGCGGGTCAGCATCCGGCGGTAGCGCCGGAGCTGCCGGTCCAGTTCGAGGTAGGCGGCCACACCGTCGGCCTTGATGTCGATCAGCAGCTGCACCGGGCGGCGGTCCCCGGGGTGGACGCTGCCGTGGTTCGCCCGGACCCGGGCGAGCAGCGGGTCGAGGTAGAGCGAGGCGAGGGTGCGTGCGGGGTCCAGGTCGGTGGCCTCGTGGGCGACGAGCAGTTCACCGTCGACCAGGAACACGTCCGCCTCGACACTGGTGAAGCCGTGTTCGAGCGCGTCGTGGAGCGGGCGGGGGTGGAGGTAGTCGTTGTGCGCGTGGGCGTGGCGCAGCGGACGCGGGCCGTGGGGGCGGCCGGGGGTGCCGGCAGCGGCGGCCGAGCCGATGGGGAGGACCGCCCCGGCGGCTGCCGCGGCGAGCGCGGTGGTGACGACTCTGCGGCGGGTCAGGTGTGCCATGGCCATGGGATCTCCTGAAGCGGTGGGAGAGGCGGGGCGATGGGGAGGGACCCGACCGAGTATGGGGGCGCGCACCACCTCTACGGCAGGTACCTGCCAAGAGTTGGAGCGGTCGTCGTCCGCCCGTCGGCTCTGCTGCGCCTGCCGTTCCCCCGGCCTTCGGGCCCCCGCGGCTCCCGGGTGCCGGAAGGTCAGGGGGCCGTCGTCCAACGCGGGTTGCCGGTCACCGGGGCGGCGTCACCCGCCTTCCGGCAGCCCGCCGGTCCCGGCCTGTTCGTCCCAGCGGACGATTCGGTCGCACCAGCGCTCCAGCAGTACCCGGTCGTGACCCACCGCCAGCAGGGCCGCGCCGGACTCCTCGCGGTAGGACTCCACGACGGCCACCAGGGCGGCGGTCGTCGAGGCGTCGAGCATCGCGGTCATCTCGTCGCAGATCAGCAGCCGCGGCCGCAGGACCAGGGCACGGGCGAGGCAGGCCCGTTGCAGCTGCCCGTCGCTCACCGCGTGCGGGCGGCGCTCCAGCAGTTCGGCGGTCAGCTGGACCCTCGCGGCCAGCTCCCCCACCCGGTCCGTCACTTCGCGGCGCCGCCCGGTGGCACGCAGGGGCTGTGCGATGAGCTCGCGCAGGCTCAGCCGGGGGTCGGCGGAGAGGCGGGGCTGCTGGAAGACGACGCCGACCGCGGTGCGCTGCTCCCTCGGGGCGCGGTGCCGCCAGCCGCGTACCACTTCGCCGCCGAGGGTGACGGTGCCGGCCTCGGGGCGGTGCAGCAGGGCGGCGACCCTGGCCAGGGTGGACTTGCCGCATCCGCTCGGGCCGAGCAGAGCGACCGCCTCGCCCGCGGCGACGCTCAGGGAGACGTCCCGGACGACGGGGCGGCGCGGTTCGTATCCGGCGGTGATGCCGGTGAGTTCAAGCATCGGTCCGCTCCTTGCTCCGTCGGTCGTCGTCGGCGGACAGGCGGTGGTGGCAGGCGACCGTCCCGTCGAACACGGGCAGTCGCCCGCACCGTTCGTCGGCGCGGGCACAGCGGGCGGCGAAGGCGCACCCCTCCGGCAGCGCTCCCAGCTCCGGCGGCATGCCGGGGATGGGCGCGAAGTCCCGCTCCGGCAGCGCGTCGAGCAGGCCGCGCGCGTACGGGTGCCGGGGTCCGGGCCCTTCGAAGAAGCGGCCGGCGTCGGCGAGTTCGACGATGCGCCCGGCGTACATCACGGCCACCCGGTCGGCGATCCGTTCGGCGGCGGCCAGGTCGTGGGTGATGAGCAGGAGCGCCCGGCCCTCGTCGGTGTGGCGGCGCAGTTCGTCCACGGTCCGCTCCACCAGGTCCCGGTCGAGTCCGGTGGTCGGTTCGTCGGCGAGGAGCAGCGGTGCGTCGCCGATCAGGGCGAGGGCGGTGGCGGCGCGCTGGGCGAGACCGCCGGAGAGCTGGTGCGGGTAGCGGTCGAGGTGGCCGGCGGGGAACGAGGCGCGGGCGGCGGCCGCCTCCGCCGCCTCACGCAGCGCCGGTTTGCGCACGCCCGTCAGCTCGCGGAGGGTCTCCTCCAGCTGGCTGCGGACCGTGCGTACGGGGGTGAGATGGGCGGCGGGGCTCTGCGGGACGAGCCCGATGCGCCGGCCGCGTACGGAGCGGGCGAGGGTGCGTTCATCGGCGGCGAGCAGATCGGTGTCCCCGTCCAGGACGGCGCTGCCCGTGCTGCGGGCGTTGCCGGGCAGCAGCCCGAGCAGGGCGGAGGCGAGCACCGACTTGCCGCATCCGCTCTCCCCTACCAGCGCCAGGCACTCCCCGGCCGCGAGGTCGAAGCGGGCGTCGGTGACGGCGGCGACGTGCCGGCCGCCGCTCAGCCGGAAGCGGACGGAGAGCCCCCGTACGGACAGGACCGGGGGCCGGGCGTCGGGTGAGGGGGTCACAGCATCAGCTCCGATCGGCGACGCGGATTGATCCGCTCGCGCCAGGCACCGGCGAGGCCCGCCAGGGCGAGCGTCGGAATGATCAGGAAGAGACCGGGGAAGAGCGTCGGCCACCAGTCACCGGCGAGCAGGGATCCGCGTGCGGACTGCACGAGATTGCCGAGGCTCGCCTGATGGGCGGGCAGGCCGAGGCCCAGGAAGGACAGCGCCGACTCGTGCCACATGGCGTGCGGCACCATGAGTACGGCAGCCAGCCCGGCCTGCGGCAGCACTCCGGGCAGCAGGTGGCGGACGATGACCCGGCCGCGCGAGGCGCCCCCGGAGACCGCCGCGTCGATGAAGGGGCGCGAGCGCAGCGAGAGCACTTCGGAGCGGACGATCCGTGCCGTGGACAGCCAGTGGGTCACGGCCACGGACACGATCACCGGCCAGACGCCGGGCCGGAACATCGCGACGACGAAGATGCCGAGCAGCAGGTGCGGTACGGACGAGAAGGTGTCCACCAGCCGCATCACGATCCGGTCCGTCCAGCCGCCGAACGCCGCGGCGAGCGCGCCGACCGCGGTGCCGATGACGGTGGCGGTGAGGGCGGCGACAAGCCCGACGAGCAGGGAGACGCGCAGTCCGTAGACACAGCGCAGCAGCAGATCCCGGCCGACGTCGTCCGTGCCGAACGGATGGGCGAGGGAGGGAGGCCGCAGCTTGGCGGAGAGGTCGACGGCCTGCTGGTCGAGCTGGGCCAGCGGAGGTACGACCAGGACGGCCAGCAGCACGGCGGCCACGACCACCGCTGAGGTCACCACCCGGATGCGGCGGTCGGCGCGGCGTGGGGAGGCGAGCACGGCCTCAGCCATCGAAGCCCACTCTCGGGTCGGCGAGTCCGTACAGCAGATCGGACAGGAGGTTGCCCAGCAGCACCGCCGCGGTGGCGAGCACCGTGAGGGCGGCGAGCAGCGCGAAGTCCACCGAGGTCGCGGCCTCCACGGTGGCCGCGGCGATCCCGGGCCAGCTGAAGACCGTCTCGACGAGGAGTGCGCCGGTGATGAGTTCGGGTACCCGGGAGCCGATCAGCGTGAGCATCGGCAGCATGCCGGAGCGCAGGCCGTGGCCGAGCAGCACGGTGCGCTCGCGCAGTCCGCGGGCGCGGGCGCCGCGCACCGGGTCCTCGTCCAGGGCGTCGGCGACGCCCTGGCGTACGTACAGGAAGAACCACGGCAGCTGGGAGATCCCGAGGACGGCCGCGGGCAGGACCAGATGGGAGGCGACCTGTCCGAAGGTGACGGTGTCGCTGGCGGCGTCGGTGAGTCCGCCGGCCGGCAGGACGTCCAGTTTCAGGGCGAAGAACCAGATGGCCAGCAGCCCGAGCCAGAAGGCGGGGGCGGCTTCCAGGGTGTACGCGGCCGAGCTGACACAGCGGTCGAGCCAGCCGCCCGGCCTGCGGGCGGCCAGGACGCCGAGGCCCGTGCCGAGCAGGATCGCGACGGCGAAGGCGGTGGCGGCCAGCAGGACGGACCAGCCGATGCGTTCGCCGATGACATCGGCGACGGGCTGGCGCATCACGCTGGAGTCGCCGAAGTCGCCCCGGAGCGCGGCGGTGAGCCAGTTCCACCAGCGGGCGGTCAGGGGCTGGTCGACGCCGAGGTTGGCGCGGAGCTGGTCGAGGTTCTCCTGCGAGGCGGTGAGGCCCGCGGTGCCCGCGTAGGCCTTGACGGGGTCGAAGGGGGAGGCGGCGGCGACGGCGAACACGCCGAAGGTGACGACGCCGAGGACGGGCACGGCGAACAGTGCCCGCCGTCCCGCCATCCGCGCCATCGGCCCCCAGGGGAGGCGGTGGCTCACTTCTCCGAGCCCCCGGGGATCCACTTCTCGACGTTCCACCAGGGGCCGGAGGCCAGGCCGTGGTCGTGCGGTTCCACCTGGGTGGTGAGCGGGCCGAACCGGTCGTCGACGACGTAGAGGTGGTCGATGTGGGTGAGGAAGGTGTAGCCGGGGTTCTTCACCAGTTCCCGCTGGACGGTGTCGTACGCCGCCTTGCGGGCGGCCTTGTCACCGCTCCGGCGGCCCGCTTCGAGGGCCGCGTCGACGGCCTTGTTGTCGTACTGGGCCATGTTGTTGAAGCCGTCTCCCGCGAGGGAGGACTTCAGCAGGGTGTACTGGTCGAAGTCGGGGTCGGCGGGCGATCCGCCCCCCGCCAGGACGGCGTCCTGCTTCATCCGGGGCTCGATGACTTCCCAGGTCCCGGCCTCGGCGGTGATGTCGATGCCCGCCTTCTTGGCGTCGGAGGCGTAGGCGAGGGCGTGTTCCTGGCGGAGCTTGTCACCGGTGAGGTACCAGAGCGGGAAGGCGGCGCGCACCCCGTCCTTGGTGCGGATGCCGTCCTTGCCCGGCTTCCAGCCCGCCGCGTCGAGGATCTGCTGCGCGGCGGCGAGGTCGTGGCGGCGCTCGGTTCCCCGGGTGAACCACTCGCTGTCGGTGGGAACGGGCCCGTAGGCGGGCCTGCCCTCGCCGTTGAGGATGGAGTCGACCATGGCCTGCCGGTCGACGGCGACATCGAGCGCGCGCCGGACGGCGGTGTCACCGGCGACCTTGTTGTGGGTCGGCAGGGTCACCGTGCGGTAGTCGTACGTCGTGGCCGCGTAGGTCTTCCTGCCCTCGCCCTTGAAGCCCTTGGCGAGGTTGGGCGGCAGGATCGCGCCGTCGAGGTCTCCGGAGCGCAGCCGGGTGGCGCGCACGTCGTCGTCCTTGATGATGGCCATGGTGAACTTCTTGATCTTCGGTGCGCCGCCCCAGTAACCGGGGTTGGCCTTGAAGCTCAGCTTCTCGCCCTTGGACCACTTGGTGAGCAGATAGGGCCCGGTGCCGATGGGGTGGGTGGTGAAGGCGCCGGTGTTCACGTCCTGCTTGCCCGCGATGTGTTCGGGGGCGATGGGCAGGACGGTGCGCTGGGCGAAGGGCGCGTAGGGGTACTTCAGGGTGAAGACGACGCTGTCGTCGCCGACCGCCTCGACGGTCTTCACCGCGTCCAGTTCGGTGCGGGAGGCGTTGTTCGTCCTCTCGTCGAGAATGGTGCGATAGGTGAAGACGACGTCCTTCGCGCCGAACGGCTTGCCGTCGCTGAACGTGACGCCCTTGCGGAGCCGGTAGGTGTACGTGAGCCCGTCGCCGCTGACCTCGGGCAGGGCGGTGGCGAGTGCGGGCCGCAGCGTCATCGCGCCGTCGAGGGCGAGCAGCCCGTCGAAGATCTTGGAGTTGCCGTCCTTGCCGTAGCCGAGCAGCGGGCTGAGGCTGTCCGGCTCGTACGCGATGCCGACGACGGCCGAGTCCGCGGAACCCGAACCGCCGCCCGGACTCTCCGGATTCGAGCAGGCCGCCGCGGACATCGACAGCACGGCCGCCAGCGTGGTGGCGACCGCTCCCCGTACCGATCGGGCCGTCATACTCTGCACATCCCTATTGAAGATCGAATGTTATTGCGAACCGATCGCAATTAAACAGCACGTAAAGAGCCTCGCCCACCCCGCCCTCACCTGCCCGGTTCCGCCCGCACGCCCGCCCGGCACCCCCCGCTTCCCCGGCACGGCGAAGCGGGGGTACGCGGTCGCGTACCCCCGCTCGCCGGATCTGCGCAGAGGCTTCGGACAGCCCTCGATCAGGGCGCCGGGATCCCGGCCAGGCCGGCCACCGCCCCGAGATGGCTCCCCGCCGTGCCGTACGCGATCGAGTCGGCCTTGGCCCGCTTCAGATACAGATGCGCGGGGTGTTCCCAGGTCATCCCGATCCCGCCGTGCAACTGCACGCACTCCTCGGCGGCGTGGACCGCGGCCTTCGAGCAGTACGCCTGGGCCACGGCGACCGCGAGCGCGGCGTCCGGGCTGCCGGTGGCGAGGGCGTCGGCGGCGTTGCGGGCGGCGGCGCGGGCCGAGACGACCTCCAGCCACAGCTGCGCCATCCGGTGCTTGAGGGACTGGAACGAGCCCACCGGCCGGTTGAACTGGTGCCGTTCACGGGTGTACCGCACGGTCTCGGTCAGACACCACTCGGCGAGGCCGAGCTGTTCGGAGGCGAGCAGCCCGGCACCGGCGAGCAGGCCCTGCCGTACGGCACGGTCGGCGGCGGTCGCGTCGGCGAGCAGGGTCCCGGTGGCACCGGCCAGGGTGACGGCGGCGAGCGGACGGGTGAGGTCGAGGGCGACGAGCGGCTCCAGGGCGACCGTGTCCCCGGCCGTCCGGACCGCGTACAGACCCTCGGCGGTGGGCACCAGCAGCACATCGGCGGCGACCGCGTCGGCCACCCCGCGCACCGCCCCGTCGAGGACGCCCGCCGACGCGGTCACCGTCCCGGCGAGCGCTCCGGAGGGCGGGACGGCGAACGGCACGGCGAGGACCGCGGTCGTGCGGCCGGAGGCCAGCTCGGCGAGGAGCGCGGCGACCGGACCGTCCCCGGCCTCCAGCGCCAGCAGCGTACCGGTCGCCGCGACGGCACTCGTCAGGAAGGGCGCGGGGGCGACGCTGCGGCCGAGCTCCTCCAGGACCACGGCGGCCTCCCGGTGCGAGGCCCCCTGCCCGCCCAGCTTCTCCGGTACGAGGAGTCCGGCGGCGCCGATGCCGGTGGCGAGCGCCTTCCACAGCCGCGGGTCGTACGGCGTGCCGGACTCGGCGGCGGCGATCACCGCCGGTGCGCCGGCCCGGTCGGCGAGCAGGGAACGCACGGCGGACCGCAGGTCCTCCTCGGCCTGCGAGTAGAGCAGATCGGGGGTGGCGGCGGGCTGGTTCGGCGCGGTCATCGGGACAGGTCCTTCCAGGCGACGTCCTTGTCGTTGCGCGGTTCGGCGGGCAGCCCGAGCACACGCTCGGCGACGATGTTCAGCAGTACCTCGCTCGTGCCGCCCTCGATGGAGTTTCCCTTGGAGCGCAGATAGCGGTACCCGGCGTCGCGTCCGGTGAAGTCCACCAGCTCCGGCCGGCGCATGGTCCAGTCCCCGTACAACAGGCCCTCCTGGCCGAGGAGTTCGACCTCAAGGCCGCTGATCTCCTGGTTGAGGCGGGCGAAGGCGAGCTTCATGCCCGATCCCTCGGGGCCGGGCTGTCCGGCGACGAGCTGCTGGCGCAGCCGCTCGCCGGTGAGCCGGGCCACCTCGGCCTCCACCCACAGCGTCAGCAGGCGCTGGTGCAGGTCGTGGGTGCGCAGTTCCGGGCGCTCGCGCCAGGTCCGCGAGATCGGGCCGATCATGCCGCCCTCGCGCGGGATCCGGGCTCCGCCGATCGAGACGCGCTCGTTCATCAGGGTGGTCTGCGCGACCTTCCAGCCCTCCCCCACCGGGCCGAGCCGCCTGCTGTCCGGGATGCGCACACCGGTGAGGAAGACCTCGTTGAACTCCGCCTCGCCGGTGATCTGGCGCAGTGGCCGCACCTCGACACCGGGGTCGGTCATGTCGCAGATGAAGTAGCTGATGCCCCGGTGCTTGGGCAGGTCCGGGTCGGTGCGGGCGATCAGGATCGCCCAGCGGGCCACATGGGCGCTGGACGTCCAGACCTTCTGCCCGTCGACGACCCAGTCCGCCCCGTCCCGGACGGCCCGGGTGCCGAGGGCGGCCAGGTCGGATCCGGCGCCCGGCTCGCTGAACAGCTGGCACCACACCTCCTCGCCGACCCACAGGGGCCGCAGGAAGCGCCGCTTCTGCTCGTCGGTGCCGAACCCGAGGATGGTCGGGGCCGCCATGCCCAGGCCGATGCCGATGCGGCGCGGGTCGTTGCCGGGGGCCCCGGCGGCGGCGAGCGCGGCGTCGACGACGGGCTGGAGGGAACGCGGCGCGCCGAGCCCGCCGAGTCCGGCCGGGTAGTGGACCCAGGCCAGACCCGCGTCGAAGCGGGCCTTGAGGAACGCGGTGCGGTCCGTGGTGGCCGGCGGGTACGCGAAGAGCAGTTCGCGCGTGCGGCGGCGGACCTCGTCCGCGTCGAGGACGGTGGTCATCGGGCGGCTCCCGTCGGCAGGACGACGATGCGGCCGGTGCTGGTGCCGTCGGCGACACGCTGGACGGCGGTCGCCGCGCCGGTCATCGCGGCGCGCTCGCTGACCAGCGGTCTGATGACTCCCTGTGCCGCGAGCCGGGTCAGCTCGTCGTGGCAGGCGCGGACCGCGGCGGGGTCGTTCGTGTTGTAGAGGCCCCAGTGGAGTCCGACGATCGAGTAGTTCTTGACGAGGGCGTGGTTGAGCGCCGGGGCGGGGACGACTCCGCTCGCGAAGCCGACGACGAGGACGCGTCCCTCGAAGGCGACGCACTTCACGGACCTGGCGTAGGCATCGCCGCCGACGGGGTCGTAGACGACGTCCGCGCCCCGCCCGCCGGTGGCCTCCTTGACCCTCACCACGATGTCCTCGCTGTGGCGGTCGATGACCAGGTCGCAGCCCAGCTCCCGGGCGGTCGCGGCCTTCTCCGGGCCTCCGACGACGCCGATGACGGTGGCACCCGCCGCCTTGCCGAGCTGCACGGCGGCGCTGCCGACGCCGCCCGCCGCCGCGTGCACCAGCAGGGTCTCGCCCGCCTCGATACGGGCCCGGCGGTGCAGCCCGAACCAGCCGGTCTGGTAGCCGATGTGCAGGGCCGCCGCCTCGGCGTCGTCCAGGGAACCGGGCGCGGGCAGCAGCGCCGCCTCGTCCGCGACGACGTACTCGGCGAAGCCGCCGTGCGGGAGGGCGGGGGTAGCGAGCACCCGGCGCCCGTCCTCGGTGTCACCGCAGATCTCCACGCCCGGTGTGAAGGGCAACGGCGGGCGCACCTGGTACTGCCCCCGGCAGAGCAGCGCGTCGGGGAAGTTGACGTTGGCCGCCCGCACCCTGATCAGCGCCTGGCCCTCGCCGGGCGTGGGCCGCTCCGTCTCCTCCAGCCGCATCACCTCGCCCGGCTCGCCGTTCCGGTGCACTCGCCATGCCTGCATGAGGGGCCTCCACAACACTGTCGGCATTACCTGCTCACGGCGCCCGCGCCCGTGACCGCCGTGCGCACCGGCCACCGCTCGCACTACCACCGCTCCGGCGCATACTAAGCGGTCGCTTGCCGATCTGGGAACACCTCGGAAGGCCGGCCCGCACACCCCGCCGACCCGTCTCAGCCTCTCTTGGGCTTGGCCCTGACATGCATGCGCTCGCCCTGCGGCCCGAACAGGCTGAGGTATTCCACCGGCTCGTCACCCACGGGCCCGAACCAGTGCGGCAACCGGGTGTCGAACTCGGCCGCCTCCCCCGGCTCCAGCACCAGATCGTGTTCGGCCAGCAGCAGCCGCAGCTGCCCGGAGAGCACGTACAGCCACTCGTACCCCTCATGGGTGCGCTGCGTCGGCACGTCCCCGGAGGCGGACTCGTGCAGCACCTTGTACGCCTGGAGACCACCCGGCCGGCCGGTGAGCGGGAGCGCGGTCTTCCCGCCGTGCACGATCGGCTTGGCCCTGACCCTCGGGTCCCCGACGGGCGGCGCGCCGACGAGATCGTCGAGCGGCACCTCATGGGCGCGGGCGATCGGGAGCAGCAGCTCCAGGCTGGGGCGCCGCCCGCCGGACTCCAGCCGGGAGAGGGTGGAGACGGAGATTCCGGTGGCTGCGGAGAGCGCCGCGAGCGTCACCCCGCGGTCGGTGCGCAGCCTGCGCAGCCGGGGTCCGACGCCGGTGAGCACGGCATCCAGTTCCGGGTCGTCCCGGTCGTGTTCCTTCATGCCCCCATTGCAGAATCAGCAAGGCGGTTTGTCAATCGGGCGGGGATGCGCGGCGTACGCAGGGGGCGGGGCCCACCGCCGTGCGGCCGGCCGCCCCGCCCCCGCGCCCGCCCCCGCTTCCGGGGCCCGGTCCCTACCTGACGATCACCTCGGCGATCTGCGGTGCGGGCCCGGCCCCCTCGCGCCAGAGCAGGCGCACGGCGTCGGCGGTGCCGCCCGTCGTGCGCAGCTCGGTGTACGGGCCGGCCAGCGCGCCCGCCGTGCTCCAGCTGCCGTCCGGCGCCCTCAGCTGCACCTCGGCTGCGGCCGTCGAGCCCGTGGGCCGCAGGACGGTGACGGAGTGTGCGGCGAGCGGCTCGACGAGCCGTACGTCGAGCGCTTCCGCGGCCCCGGGGGTCCGGGCGGCGCGGTAGACCGTGGCGGTGTCCCCGTCGGCCGCGGAGCGCAGGGCCGATCCGGGGGCGGCGGGCGGGCCGCCGGTCACCGACGCCTCGGTGGTGGCCACCCGGAACTCCCTCACGACGACCCAGCTGGCCTGCCCGGCCGTCGCGCGCGCCCGTACGTACCGGGCCCTCGTGCCGGCGGGCGGGGTCACGGCCACCTCGGGCCGCCGCTCGAAGGCGGTGAGCTCCCGCCAGTCCACCCCGTCCGCGGAGAACTCCAGGACGCCCGTGTGGAGGTAGTCCTCGGCGCTGCCCGGCTTGCCCATGGCGAGTGTGACGTCCCCGATGTCGCGCACCCGTCCCAGGTCGACCGTGAGCCGGTCCCCCGCGGCGGGGGCGCCGTCGCTCCAGAAGTACGTGGCGTCGTCGCCGTCCAGCATCCGGGCGACGCCGTTGCTCCCGTACGTACGCAGGGTGGTCGAGGCCGACGGCCTGCCGGTGATGCCGAGGATCCGGTCGTGCTCGGCCTCGGCCGCGTCGATGAACCCGTCCAGGACTCCGTCGCCGACCACGACGGGGACCTCGCGGCCGTCGAGCCCGGTGAAGGTGAACGACCGGGCCTCGGCGACCAGCGCGGGGAGCTTCTGCCGCAGCTCCCAGGCCTCGGCGCCCCGGCCGTCACGGGCCGCCCGCACCATGCCGAGGGCGGAGCGGACCGCCCCCGCCCAGGACTCGGTGGCATCCAGCCAGGGGCCCGCGTCGTCGGTGAACCCCCGGTCCGGCAGTTCGGCGCGCAGCCGGCCGGGGGCGGCGCCGAGTGCGGTGAACACCGCGTCCAGGCGCCCGCCGTCACCCGATTTCCAGAAGGTGTCGATCTCCGCCGCCAGTTCCGGCGCCTTCTCCTCGTTCAGGGCCGAGCTGTAGTTGACGTCGGCGAAGGCGCGCAGGGCCCTCTCGGTGCGCCGGTCGCCGCCCGCGTATTCGGTGAGCCCCGCGCCCCAGGAGGCGCGCGCGTCATAGGCGGCGTCGTTCCAGGAGTAGTCGGCGACGGTGAACAGCGAGAGCTTCGAGGCGTACGGCTGGATCATCGGGTTGGCGGTGATGCCGGCCAGTTCGGCGGGCAGCCCCTTCTCCCTGCCGTTGAACGGGCCGAGCAGCAGCCTGTTGGTGGCGTAGTCGTTGACCGGGTAGTTGTCCCAGGTCAGGATCGGATGGGCGAAGACCTCGCGGGCGGCCTTCGCCTGGGCGACGGTCATCTTCGGCGCGACGACGCCGACACCGGTCCACTCGACGAGCACCTCGGGGTCGAGCTGCTCGGCTAGGGCCTTCTTGTACGGGGAGGGGGCGACGTCGTAGTACTCCGTCGGCACCATCTGGAGGGGCTGGGCCCCGGGGTGGGTGGCGATGAACTCCTTGTTGACCCGGTTCAGCAGGTAGGCCTGAGCGGCACCGGCCGCACCCCCGCCGCTGCCCCACTTCGCCTCGTCCCCGGCACAGTTCCAGTCCGTGTAGCTGATGTCGTCGAGCGGTACGGCGAAGGTCCGTACACCGATGTCCCAGACCGTCTCGAACTTGTCGACGAGCGCCTTGGCGTCCGCGTCGGAGCTGTAGCAGACGGAGAGCCCGGGGGAGAGAGCGTAGGTGAACTCGACGTGCCGCTCGGCGGCCCGGCCGGTGAGTTCCGCGATCCGCGCCAGCCGGTCGGCGGGGTAGGCGTCCCGCCACTTCTCGCGCAGATAGGCGTCGTCCTTGGGCGAGTAGACGTAGATGTTCATCTTGTGCTCGCCGTAGTAGTCGAGCTGGTCCAGACGCGCCTCGTGCGACCACGGAGTGCCGTAGAACCCCTCGATGACACCCCGCAGCGCGGTGCCCGGCCAGTCGCGCACGGCCAGGCCGCCGACCTCGGCGCCGGGCCGGCCTCGCTCCGGCAGGATCTGACGCAGGGTCTGGGCGGCGTAGTACGTGCCGGTGGTGTCCTTGCCCGCGAGGACGACGCGGCCCGCTCCGACGCCGAGGACATAGCCGTCGGCGGGCAGGTCCTCGGGACCCTGGAGGCCCTGGGCCGCGAGCGCCGCGGCATCACCGACATGGACGGTGAGCCCCCGCCGCGCCGGTGCGTCGCCGCGGACGACGCGCTGGGCGCCGGCGCGGCGCAGCGCCTCCTCCACGACACGCACGGAGGAGGCGTCCGCGGTGTCGCCGGTCACCACGGTCACGGTGGGACTGATGGTGATCCGGTCGGTGCGCCGGCTCACCGACTGCGGGGTCGGGGTGATGCCGGGGGCCCGGCGGTCGCTCCCGGCAGCCGGCGTATCCCCGATCCCCCCGGTTTTCCCGGGGCCGTCCGGGGCGGCCTGCGCGGCGGGCACCGCGGTCAGGAGTCCGCCGACGAGCAGGCCGGCGGTCAGGGCCAGCAGAGCGGGACGGGGCGGGAGACGCGTCACAGGTCCTCCATTGGTCACTTGAGCCATCAGAGTCGCGCAACACAACACCACCGAATTCAACAGTTTGGCGCTTACATGTCAATGACTTCCGCAACGCCGCCCCCTTGACCCGCGACGCGGCGCACCGCCGCTCAGCGCGCGAAGACCTCGAAGGGCACGGCGGGCGTCCCGCCGAACCGCTCGGCGACGGAGCGCACCGCACCACCCAGGAACGTACGGCAGTACGCCTCCGGGTCCTCCTCCGTCAGCGCCTCGATGTACGTGCGGTGCGCCAGCAGCGACCGGACGGAGCGCTCGAAGCCCTGCGTGGCGTCGGCCGCGTGCGTGGGCCGGTCACTGCCCGCGACCGCGATCCAGCGCACCCCGTCCCACGGCCGGAGCCCCTGCTCCACGAGTTCGGGGAAGATCCACCGGTTGCCCGCGTCCGCGACCGCGTCCAGCGCGGCCCTGCCGACCGCCCGGTGGTCGGGGGTGTTCCAGGCGACACCGCCCCAGGTGTCACGGTGATTGAGCGTGATCACCAGCTCCGGGCGGTGGCGGCGAACAGCCGCGGCGATCTCGCGGCGCAGCCGGATGCCGTACTCGATCACGCCGTCCCGGTGGTCCAGGAACTCCACCGTCCGCACCCCGACCACCGCCGCGCTCTCCCGCTGCTCCCGCTCCCGCACCGGGCCGCACTCCGCAGGGGGGAGCGTGTCGATGCCGGCCTCGCCCCGGCTGGCGAGCAGGTAGGAGACCTCACGGCCGCCGTCGGTCCAGCCCGCCACGGCGGCTGCCGCTCCGTACTCCAGGTCGTCGGGATGGGCGACAACGGCCAGGGCACGCTGCCAGTCGGTGGGCATGGGTTCGAGCTGTCGCTGCGTCATACCCGCAGGCTATCCACGCCGGCGGAGTCCGCCCGGAGCCGACACACGGAGCGAAAAATACCCCTGGGGGTATCGATGCTAGGCTGTTCGAGAGATACCCCCGGGGGTACACCGTACGAGAGGAGCGTGTCGTGTTCTTCGTCAACACCTTGGACACAGCCGGCCTGGGCAACCGCAGCTACCTGGCGGGCGGCGAACGGGCCGCCGTCGCCGTGGATCCGCCGCGCGACATCGACCGGGTCATCGCCGCGGCGGCCGTACGCGGGGTGCGGATCGCCCTGGTGGTGGAGACGCATCTGCACAACGACTATGTCTCCGGCGGCCTCGAACTGGCGCGGACGACCGGCGCGCGCTACCTGGTTCCGGCCGCCGCACAGGTCTCCTTCGCCCGGACGCCGGTCGCCGACGGCGACACCGCCCGGGTGGACGAGGGCATCACACTGCGGGCGATGGCCACCCCGGGGCACACCCCGCACCACACCTCCTACGTCCTGGAGGAGGACGGCCGGGCCGTCGCCGCGTTCACCGGGGGTTCCCTGCTGATCGGCGGCGTGGGCCGTCCCGACCTGGTCGAGCCCCGGCTGACCGAGCAGCTGGCCCGCGCCCAGCACGCCTCGGTGCGACTCCTCGCCGACACCCTGGACGACGAGGTCGCCGTGCTGCCCACGCACGGCTTCGGCAGCTTCTGCTCCGCCGGACGGGGCGCGGGCGCCACGACGACGACGGTGGGCGCCGAGCGCGGCAGCAACGAAGCGCTGGTCAAGGACGTGGACACCTTCGTCGCCGACCTGCTCGCCGGTCTCGACGACATTCCCGCCTACTACGCGCACATGGGCCCGGCCAACGCGGCGGGCCCCTCCCCCATCGACCTGACGCCGCCCGTACCCGCCGACGCGGAGCGCGTGGCCCAGCGGCTCGCGGCGGGCGAGTGGGTGGTGGACCTGCGCAGCCGCGTCGCGTTCGCCGAGGGACATGTGGCCGGGTCGTTCAACTTCGAGGGCACGGGAGCGCCCGCCACCTATCTGGCCTGGCTCATCCCGTGGGGCAGGCCGGTCACCCTGCTGGCGTCCACCGCCGAGGAGATCGCGGACGCGCAGCGCGAACTGGCGCGGGTCGGGATCGACCGGCCCGTCGCGACGGCCACCGGCACCCCGGAGTCCTGGGTCCGGACCCCGGACGAGCTGCGCTCCTTCGCCCGGTCGGACTTCGCGGGGCTGGCCGCCGCCCGGCGCCACGGCGGGGCACCGGTGATCCTCGACGTCCGGCGGAACTCCGAACGCGCGGGCGGCGCGATCCCGGGCTCCGTGCACATCCCCCTGCACCAGCTCCCCGGGCGGCTGGGCGAGATACCGCCGGGCGTGGTCTGGGTGCACTGCGCCGGCGGCATGCGGGCGGCGATCGGCGCGTCACTGCTGGACGCGGCGGGGCGGGAGGTGGTGGCCGTCGACGACGGGTTCGAGGCGGCCCGTGCGGCGGGCCTGACGGCCGCCGTCGCATGACCTCGCTGATCCTGGCCGTGACGGCCGGGGCCGTGGTCGGTCTCGCGCTCGGCGGGCTCGGCGGCGGGGGCAGCGTCCTCGCCGTTCCCGCGCTGATCTACGCGCTCGGCCTCAGCCCGGCCGCGGCGACCACCGCCGGGCTGCTCATCGTGATCGCGACCTCGCTCACCGGCCTGCTGGCCCATGCCCGGGACGGCGCGGTCCGGTGGCGTACGGGAGCGCTCTTCGCGGCCGCGGGCATCGTCCCGGCGGCCGTGGCGGGAGCGCTGTCGGTACGGATTCCGGCGGCGGTGCTGACGGTGGCGTTCGCCGTGCTCGCGACGGTGGCCGCGGTCCGGATGCTCCGGCCCCGTCCGCTGCCCCCGGCCGCCGACGGCGGGCGGGGAGCCGGTCCCGTGCCCGCCCGCCGGGCCGCCGGGGCGGGTGCGGGGCTCGGGGCGGTGACCGGTTTCCTCGGCGTGGGCGGCGGATTCCTGGCGGTGCCCGCGCTGGTCACCTTCCTCGCCGTGCCGATGACCGCCGCCGTGGGGACGAGCCTCCTCGTCATCACGGTCAACTCGACGGCGGCGCTGGCCACCCGGCTCGCGACGCCGGCCGCACTGGACTGGGCCGTCATAGCCCCCTTCACGGCGGCGGCGGTGCTCGGCGCCTGGGACGGCAAACGGCTGGCCTCGAAGGTGTCCACGGACGCCTTGCAGCGCGTGTTCGGCGGGGTGCTCCTGGCGGTGGCGCTCGGCATGGTCGTCGACGCCGTCCTTCGATGACCCCCGGCAGCCCGCCGGGGCGGTGCGCGCCGCCGGACCGGCGGCGCGCGTCCGTGTCAGGCCAGCGAGAGGAAGAGCTTCTCCAGCCGGGCACGCATCCGGTCACGGTCGGCGGGCTCGGCGGAGCCGTCCGCCATGCAGTTCTGCAGCCCGGTGGCGATGATCGCGAAACCGGCCCGGTCCAGGGCCCGCGAAACCGCCGCCATCTGCGTGATGACGTCCTCACAGTCCCGGCCCTCCTCGATCATCCTGATGATCGCGTTGAGCTGGCCCTGTGCGCGGCGCAGGCGGTTGAGGACCGACTTCAGTTCATCGGCCGCCATGTCGAGTTCCACACATCCTCCTCCGAATACCCCAAGGGGTATTCTAACCTGTCCGGGGAACGGGAGACACGTGTCTTCCCGACCCCGGTGACCGAAAGGAAGACCTGCTCGTGACCAGCCCCGCCTCCCTCTCCCCCGCCCAGGCCGCAGCCCGTCTGGAGGAGTTCACCGTCATCGACGTGCGAGCCCCCGGGGAATACGCCTCCGGCCATGTGCCCGGCGCCCTCAACATCCCGCTCGACCGGCTCCCCGAGGCGCTGGCCGCGCTGAAGTCGGCCGCCGCGCGCGGCACTCTCCTCGTGGTGTGCGCCTCCGGCGTCCGTTCGACGCGCGCCTGCGAGATCCTCGCCGGCGCCGACATCGACGCCGCGACCCTCATCGGCGGCACCTCCGCCTGGGAGGGTGACGGCCACGGCCTGGACCGGCCGGAGGGCGCCGGGACCGTCTGGCCGATGGAGCGTCAGGTCCGGCTCGCCGCCGGTTCGCTGGTGGTGGCGGGTCTGGTGGCGGGGCTCCGCTTCCCGGCCGCGCGCTGGCTGTCCGCCGGTATCGGCTCCGGCCTGGTGTTCTCCGCGGTGACCAACTCCTGCGGGATGGCGGCGGTGCTGTCCCGGCTCCCGCACAACCGCGCCCCGCGCTCCGCCACCGGCCTGAACGCCACGCTGGAGGCACTCCAGCGGTGACACGTGCAGACTGTTGCGCCCCGTCACGCGTGACGGAGGCGGACCGTCGCACCCGGGGGAGCCGGCCGCACACCGTGCGCGGCCGGCTCCCCCGCGTTCACCGGGCGGTACGGGTCAGATCTCGTCCCTGACCATCGCGAGCAGCCGGTCCAGCACGCGGGGCCCGCCCGCGCGCAGTCCGTCGTGCTCGAACTCGTTCGTCACCCAGGTGCGCAGCCCGCGGATCGACGCGGCGGTGCGCAGCGCGTGCCCGGTGTCCACGTACATGTCGTCGTGGTACACGGCCGCGGCGACCGGGACCTCGTTGGCGGCGAGCCGCCCGGCGTCGTACAGCACCGGCCAGTCGGTGCGGTTCGCGAGGAGTTCGGCGGTCTCGCGCAGCGGGCGCAGCGCCGGGTCCACCTCGAAGTGCCAGGGGTGGATGCTCTCACCGGTGAAGAGGACGGGGCCCTCCCCCGCCAGTGCCGCCTCCGCGTCGAACTGCGGGAACTCGGCCCTGACCCGCTCCGCGGCCCATCCGGTGGGCGCCCCGCCCTGTCCGTAGATCGCCTCGTGCATCAGGGCGTACAGCGGATGTCCGGCGAACGAGTTGGCCGTGCGCATGCCCTCCTGGAAGGCGTCGGAGAGCTCGGTCCCGTGCGGGGTGCGGACGAAGGCGTTCTCCATCAGGTAGTGCAGCCGGTGGCTGCCGCTGCCGCCGCCCAGCATGATGCCCAGCGACTGGAACCCCTCGGGCGTCAGCCGGTGCCCGGCGCTCTCGGGCCGGTGTTCGGCGAGGTACGCGGCGATCTCGCGGGCGCGCCGTACGTCCTGCGGGTAGCGGGCGTAGTGCGCGGCGTTCTTCCGCTCGATCCGCGGGTAGGCGGCCCGGTACACCTCGTCGGCGTGGGCGTCGAGCGCGGGCAGACCGCCGGTGATCAGGACGGCTTCGAGCCCTTCGGGGGCGACCGACAGATAACGCACGGCGCAGAATCCGCCGAAGGACTGCCCCAGCACGGTCCAGGTGCCGCCACCGGTCAGCTGCGGGCGGATGAGCTCGCAGTCGCGGACGATGCTGTCCGAGCGGAAGTGGGCGAGGTACCCGGCCTGCTCGCGCGGGCCGCCCCGCAGCGGCAGGGTCTGCCGGTTGGCCGGGGCGGACCGGCCGGTGCCGCGCTGATCGAGCAGCAGCACCCGGAACTCCTGCACGGCACGGCCGAGCCACGCCTCCGTACCGACGAACCGGCCGGCGCCGAACCCGGGGCCGCCCTCCAGATAGAGCAGCCACGGCAGCTGCTCACCGGCCCGTCCGGCCGCCACCGCCTCCCGGCCGAATATCTCGATCTGCTCACCGCCCGGGTCACCGTGATCGAGTGGGACCGTGAAACGACGGTCGGTGAGGACGACGCCGGGCTGCCGGTAACTGCTCACAAAAGGCTCCTGAATCAGATGGTTCCGGGACAGTTCAGCACATGGGTGTGACTCGGACGGGCCCGGCCCGTGTGCGCCCGGTCCGGGCGGCTCCTAACGTGCAGTCATGATCCGGTTCGAGCAGGTCGGCAAGGTCTACCCGGACGGCACGACCGCGGTCGACGGGCTGTCCTTCGAGGTCGGCGAGGGGGAACTGGTCACGCTGGTGGGACCGTCCGGCTGCGGCAAGACCACCACGATGATGATGGTGAACCGGCTGATCGAGCCGACCTCGGGCCGGATCCTGGTCGACGGGGAGGACATCGCGGGTGTCGACCCGGTGAGGCTGCGCCGCCGGATCGGATATGTGATCCAGCAGGCCGGTCTGTTCCCGCACCGGACGGTCCTGGACAACACCGCGACCGTCCCGGCGCTGATCGGCTGGAAGCGTGCCAGGGCCAGGGAGCGGGCGGCGGAGCTGCTCGACCTGGTGGGCCTGGACCCGGGCACCTACGGATCGCGCTACCCCGCCCAGCTGTCCGGCGGTCAGCGTCAGCGGGTGGGGGTGGCGCGGGCGCTCGCGGCGGATCCGCCGGTACTGCTGATGGACGAGCCCTTCGGCGCGGTGGACCCGGTGGTCCGTGAGCGGCTTCAGGACGAGTTCCTGGGACTCCAGGCAACGGTCAGGAAGACCGTTCTGCTGGTCACGCACGACATCGAGGAGGCCGTGCGGATGGGCGACCGGATGGCCGTGTACGGGGAGGGCCGCATCGAGCAGTTCGACACCCCGGCCGCCGTGCTCGGCACCCCGGCGACGCCCTACGTGGCGCGGTTCGTCGGCGCCGACCGGGGGCTGAAACGGCTGTCGGTCACCGCGATCGAACCGGAGGACCTCTGGGAGCCGCCGGTGGCCCGGCTCGATGAACCGGCCCGGTCCGCGGCGGCCCGGCTGGGTGCGGCGGGGGCCCGCTGGGCGGTGGTCCTGAACGGTGCGGGCGAGCTGCACGGCTGGGTGTCGGTGGACGCGCTGCGGGACGCCGGGGAGCCGGCGACGGTAGGTGGGCCGGCCCGGCGGATGGAGGCGTGGGTGCCCGTCGGCGCCCCGCTGAAGCAGGCGTTCAGCGAGATGCTCCAGTACGACGCCGGGTGGGTGGCGGTGCTGGACGGGGCGCGTTTCCTGGGGGTGCTGACTCCGGCGAAGCTCCATGAGGCGCTGCGCCGCTCGGTGGACGCGGACGCTCAGGGCGTCCCGCGCGAGGAGGTGGCGTTCGACTCGGTCGCGGAGGCCTGAGGGCGGGACCGTACGGTGTGATCGTCCACTCCTGCGACGAAGGCGGTCCCTCATGGCTCTGTTCGATCTGTCCCTCCCCGAGCTGCACGGCTACCGCAGCCGGTCGGTGGAGCCGACGGACTTCGACACGTTCTGGTCGACGACCCTCGACGAGGCCAGGGCCCATGACCTGGACGCCCGCTTCGAACGGCACACCGGCACGGGGCTGGCGGGCGTCGAGGTGTACGACGTGACGTTCGCGGGCTTCGGCGGGCACCCGGTCAAGGGATGGTTCGTCGTTCCGGCGGGCACCCGGGAGCCCCTGCCGGTGGTCGTGGAGTTCCTCGGGTACGGCGGCGGGCGCGGTCTGGCGCACACCCACCTGCTGTGGGCCTCGGCCGGTTTCGCCCACTTCGTGATGGACACCCGGGGCCAGGGCAGCGGCTGGGCGCCGGGGGACACGGCCGACCCCGTGGGCAGCGCGCCCTCGCTGCCCGGTTTCATGACCCGGGGCATCGAGGATCCCCTGGACTACTACTACCGGCGGGTGTTCACGGACGCGGTGCGGGCCGTGGAGGCGGCCCGCTCGCATCCCCTGGCCGACGCGGCGCGCACCGCCGTCACCGGGGTCAGCCAGGGCGGCGGCATCGCGATCGCCGCCGGAGGGCTGATACCGGACCTGGTCGCGGTCGCGCCGGACGTGCCGTTCCTGTGCGACTTCCCGCGTGCGGTCACCCTCACCGACCGGCAGCCGTACCGCGAGGTGGGCAACTACCTCAAGACGCACCGCGGCCGCACCGAGCGGGCCAACGCCACGCTGGCCTATTTCGACGGGGTGCACTTCGCGGCGCGCGGCCGGGCTCCCGCGCTGTTCTCGGCGGCCCTGGAGGATCAGACCTGCCCGCCCTCGACGGTGTTCGCCGCGTTCAACGCGTACGGCCATCAGGACAAGACGATCGAGGTGTACGACTTCAACGACCACGAGGGCGGTGGCGCGTTCCAGGAGGCCGCCCAGCTGGCCTGGCTCCCGGGGAAGCTGACGGCCTGAGAACACGGGCGGTCCCTCACCCCGCCGGGATGAGCCCCGCCTTCCTCAGATAGTCGCGTGCGACGTCCTCGGGCAGCCTGCGCCAGCTGTCGACCTGTTCGTTCATGGATGCCAGACCGGCCGTGGTCAGCGCGGTGGCGAGCGGGGCGAGGGCGTCGCGCACCCCGGCGCCGCCCGCCCGTGCGCGGTTGACGACGGGGACCAGGTGATCGGCGTTCTGCAGATGCCTGTCGTCGGCCAGGAGCACGAGGCCGAAGTCGTCGAGGGTGGCGTCCGTGGTGGTGGTCAGGACCATCTGGTCCTGACCGCTCTGCACCGCCTGTTTGGCCTGGGTGGTGCCGACACCCTTCGGATCGACGGCGGTGATGTCGATGCCGTAGGTCTTCCTGAGTCCGGGCGCGCAGTACGGGCGCTGTACGCATTCGTCGCCGGCCGCCAGCCGCACGGGCAGCCGTGACCTCCCCAGGTCGCCGAGGGTCTTCAGGCGGTGCCGCGCGGCGTACGAGGAGGCGACCGCGAAGGCGTTCTGGTCGACGGCCCGGCCCGGGTCCAGGACGGTGAGGCCGCGGGGTGCGGCCAGCGAGCGCAGGGCCCTCATCGTGGTGCCGAGGTCGGGGGAACCGACGGGCGCGGCGTCCGCGCCGTTGGTCCTGGCGTTCAGCCAGTCGGCGAAGGTCGCCGCGTACTCCGGCACGACGTCGATCTGGCCGCTCTCCAGCGCGGGTTCGTAGATCTCCCGGTTGGTCACGGAGATGATCCTGGTGGTGTACCCGGCCCGGCCGAGCAGGATCGCGTACATCCGGGCGAGCAGATCGCTCTCGGTGAATCCGGCGGAGCCGATCGTGAGGTGCTTGCTGTCGCCGGGCGGGGCGGTGACATCGCCCCGCCTCTCCAGGGCGGGGCCGGTGGCGCACGCCGCGGCGGTGCCGGCCAGCAGCAGAAGGACGCACAGGGCTTTCGGGGTACGGGGGCGGCTCACGCGGCCTCCCGGGCCCGGCGCCGGTCCGGGGCGATGTGCCGCCCGGCCTCGAAGAGCCCTTCCACCAGCAGGGCGAGGACGGCGACCAGGACCGCCCCGGCCACGACCTGGGGGGTGGAGGCCAGGTTGAAGCCCGCGGTGATGATCCGGCCCAGTCCGCCGCCGCCTGCCAGGGCGGCCAGCGTCGCGGTGGCGACGAGCTGCACGGCGGCGATCCGGATGCCGGTGAGGACGAGCGGCATCGCGAGCGGCAGCTCCACGCCCAGCAGCATCTGCCCGCCCGTCATGCCCATCCCCCGGGCCGCCCCGACCACGTCCCGGTCCACCTCGCGCATCCCCACATAGGCGTTGGTGAGCAGCGGGGGCATGGCGAAGAGCACCAGCGCGATGACGGTCGACCACTGGCCGTACGCGCCGACCGGCGTGAGGAGCAGCAGGACCAGCACGGCGAACGTGGGGACGGCCCGGCCGATGTTCGAGATGTTGACGGCCAGGGCGCCGCCCCTGCCGAGGTGGCCGAGGACCAGGGCGACCGGCAGGGCGATGAGACAGCTGATCAGCAGGCAGACCGCGGTGAGGTAGAGGTGTTCGCCGAGCCGGTGCCAGATGCCGTCGGGCCCGGACCAGTGGGCGGCGGTGGTGAGCCAGGACCAGGAGTCGGCGAGCGTGGTCACGACCGGCTCCTGGTCCAGGGTGTCAGCAGCCGCTGCGCGCCCAGGAGCAGCAGGTCGGCCGCCACGGCGATGAGGACACAGAGGACGGACGCGGTGAGCACCTGGGCCTTGAAGTAGGTGTTCATGCCCGCGTAGATGAGGTTGCCGAGCCCGCCGTGGCCGACGATCGCCCCGACCGTGACCAGGGAGACCGCCGAGACGGTGGCGATCCGCAGCCCGGCCATGGAGGCGGGCAGGGCGAGCGGGAGCTCCACGGTCATCAGCAGGCGTACGGGGCCGTAGCCCATGCCGCGCGCCGCCTGCCGGGTCTCCTCGGGCACCGCCCGCAGTCCGGCGAGGATGTTGCGCACGAGAAGGGTGAGCGAGTAGAGGACGAGTCCGGCGACGACGAGCGTGGCGGAGAGCCCGTACACCGGCAGCAGCAGCGAGAACATCGCGAGCGAGGGGATGGTGTAGAGGACCGTCGTCAGACCGAGCACCGGTCCGGCCGCCCAGCGCCTTCCGCGGGCGGCCAGGGCGAGCGGCAGCGCGAGGGCCAGCGCGATGAGCACCGAGACCGAGGTCAGCTGGAGGTGCTGGACCGTCGCGTCCCAGAGGATCTCCCGGCGGCTGGAGAGATAGGCGCCGCAGATCCATTCATTGCGCGCGAGGCAGTCGTCGGGGGGCGCGGTCACGCGTCCATTGGAGCGCGGGCGTCCGGCCGCCGCGCGCCATGATCGTCTGTTCGAGGTGCGCGGCCCCTGCCCGATGGGACGTCCACGGTGCCGGATCCGCTGATGCATGCAATGGGAAAACGCTTTCAGTGCAGCTATCGTAGCCCTATGCCGAGCCAGGTCAATCGACGTTCCGCCCGCCCCCGCCCGTCGTCCGCCGTGACGCTCCAGCAGGTCGCGCAGGACGCCGGGGTATCCCTTGCCACGGCGTCGCGCGTCCTCAGCGACAGCGACCGCAACGTCACCCAGGAGCTCCAGGAGCGTGTCCTGGAGGCGGCCGCCCGGCTCCGTTACGTGTCCAACGCACCGGCCCGCGCACTCGTGCAGTCCACGACCTCCATCGTCGGGCTGATCGTCCACGATGTGAACGACGCCTACTACTCCGCCATCGCGGCCGGTGTCATGGAGGTCGCCCGCGACCGCAAGCTCCTGGTGATGCTGGCGGGCACGTTCCACGAACCCCAGCTCCAGGCGGAGTACGTGGCGCGGCTGCGCGCGCAGCGGGCCCGTGCCGTCATCCTCGCCGGGTCCGGCTTCACCGGCGGCAGCCCCGCGCTCACCCAGGAGCTGGAGGCGTTCGCGGCCCACGGCGGCCGGGTCACCGCGGTGGCGCACCAGGGCCTTCCGGTGGACACGATCATGCCGGGGAACCGCGAGGGGGGCCGCGCGGTCGCCGAGCATCTCGCCGGCCTCGGGCACACGGAGATCGGCGTCATCTGCGGACCTCTGTCCCTGGTCTCGGTGCAGGAGCGGCTGCAGGGGTTCCTGGAGCGCGCGGCGGAGCTCGGTGTGCATGTCCAGGAGCGCCATCGCGCGGAGGCCGACTTCACCCGGGACGGCGGACGTGCCGCCGCCGTGCGGATCTTCCGCAGGTCGCAGGACATCACGGCGCTGTTCGCGCTGAACGACGCCATGGCCCTCGGCGCCCTGGCGGCGCTCCGCGACGACCTGGGCCGCAGCGTGCCGGCCGATGTCTCCGTGGTCGGGTTCGACGACCTCCCGGTGGCCTCCGACGTGACTCCCGCGCTCACCACCGTACGGCTGCCGCTGGAGGAGATCGGGCGCCGGGCGCTGCTGCTGGCGCTGGGTGACGCGTCGGCCTCCCCGAGGTCGCTCGCGGTGCCGTCGCGGCTCGTGGTGCGGGCCAGCACGGCACCGCCGCCACGCCCCGTCGGCTGAGCCGCCACCCATCGGGTTGACGCGTTCAAGCGGCCCGAACCGCTTACTTGACGCACTAAGACACAAGTTTTCCCTGCAACCCTCTTGAAATAATGCGTTAACCATCAACACACTGGGACCCACGCTGCTTTGACGCGTCAAACAGAGGGGGTGGTGGCTGGATGGGCACGTCCGGACCCAAGTACCAGCGGATCAAGGACGAGTTGCGGGCCGAGGTGGCGCGCGACGAGTACGAGGCGGGTGCGCCGTTCATCACCCAGAACCAGCTGCGCGAACGGTTCCAGGTCAGCTCCACCACCGCGGTGCGGGCCCTCAACGACCTGGTCGCGGAAGGCCTGCTGGTACGCCGCCGGGGTCTGGGGACCTTTGTCGCGGCGCCCTCGGACCGGCCGGAGGAGCCCGCCGCCGCACAGCGCTCGGGAGTGATCGCCTGCATCATCAGCGGTCAGGGGCCGCACCAGTCCGACGTACTGCGCGGCATCGAGTCGAGCTGCGCCGAACGCGAGGTGCGCATGTTCTTCTCCGACACCGCGATGGGGATGACCACCACGGGCCACGCCGACCACCCCGCGTCCACCGCCCGCCAGGACAGGGCGCTGCGCCAGGCGGTCGAGGACCGGGTCGACGGCATCATCCTGTACCCCGTGCAGGGTTCGCCCGATCTCGCCGTGCTCGACGACATCAGGCGTCTGCGCATCCCGATGGTGCTGGTCGACCGGTACTTCCCGGACCTCGCCATCGACGCCGTCACCGCCGACAACTACGACGTGGGCTACCGCCTCACCGAGCAGCTGCTCGCCGCCGGCCACGAGCGCATCGCGACGCTCTGGGGCGAGACGGAGTGCACGAGCGTCCATGACCGGATGACCGGCCACAAGCAGGCGCTGCGGGCCCATGGGCAGCCGCTGCTCCCCCAGCTGACCGCCCTGCGCTCGTACACCGCGCTGCCCGAGGACGACCGCAGGAACCTGCTGTCCGAACTCCTCGCCGCGCCCGAGCCGCCCACCGCGCTGCTGTGCGCCCACGGTTTCGCCGTGGCCACGGCCGCCGCCGATCTGGCCTCGCTCGGCATCGGTGTGCCGGACGAGATCGTGCTGGCGGGCATGGACGACGCCGGGCCCTACGACCTGCTGCCGCTGACGAGCTTCGCCGCCCGGCTGCCCGCACGGGAGATCGGTGCCCGCGCGGTGGAACTCCTGGTCACCCGGATCTCGGAGCGCGCGGCGGGCGAGGACCCGTACCGCAGCGCCGAGCAGATCGTGCTTCCCGTCCGGATCAGGACGCGCGACTCCGCGCCGGTCCGGCTCCGCACCGTCGCCGCCCACCGGCCCTGAGGGAGGAGACTCCTGTGTCCGCCACCCCCGCACCCCCCGCCCGCGAACTCGGGACCGACGTCCTCGTGGTCGGTGCCGGTCCCGGCGGCCTCGCCGCCGCGCTCACCGCCGCCCGCTTCGGCCACCGGGTCGTGCTCACCGACCCCACCGACTGGCCCGGCGGCCTGCTCACCGCCCAGGCGGTACCGCTCGCCGACGGCCACCGCATCGAACTGGACCCGGTCTCGCCCGGCTATCGCGACCTGCGGGAGCGGATACGCGACTTCTACCGGCGCAACTACCCGCTGTGCCCCGAGCCGTACGCGGATCCCCTGCTCGACCCGGGGCTCAGCACCACCGGCCACCTCAGCCACGAACCACGCGCGGCGCTCGCCGTCGTCCAGGAGCTGCTGGCCCCGCATCTCGCGGCGGGACGCGTCACCGTGCTGCCGGAACACCGGCCGGTCGCGGCCCACCCGGACGGCGACCGGGTCGCCGCCGTCACCCTGGAGCGCCCCGGCGGGGACCGGCTGACCGTCTCCGCCTCGTATGTCGTCGACGCCACCGACCTGGGCGAACTGCTCGGCCTCGCGGGCGTCGAGCACGTCACCGGGGCGGAGTCCCGGGAGGAGACCGGCGAGCCGCACGCCGCCGCCGTCGCCGATCCCCTGGACCAGCAGCCCGTCTCATGGGTCTTCGCCCTGGACCACCGCCCGGGCGAGGACCACACGGTCGAGCGGCCGGCCGGCTACGACCGGTGGTCCACCGCCTTCTCCTGGGACACGGCGGAGCCGGGCCGCGCGGCACCGCGCACCGTGCCGCTGTTCCTGCACGAACCGGACGACGTCCCGCCGTGGGCCGCGCCGCCCAACGACCGCTGGCACCAGCGCCGGGCGCTCGCGCGCAGCCGGTATCTGCCCGGGACCTTCGACAGCGACATCACCCTGGTCGACTGGCCGCAGACGGCCTACACCCGGCTGCCGCTCGCCGGCGCCGGTGACGGCGTACGGGCACGGGCCGAACAGGAGGCGCGCGAGCAGGCGCTGTCGTTCCTCTACTGGATGCAGACCCGGGCGCCCCGCCACGACGACGGCCACGGCTATCCGGAGCTGCGGCTGCGGCCGGACGTGACCGGGACGGCGGACGGGTTCGCCAAGTCGCCGCGGGTGCGTGAGTCCCGGCGCATCCGGGCCGAGTTCACGGTTCTGGAGCACCATCTCACCGTCGCCGCCCGCGCGGGGGCGCCGGGGGCCGAGACGTTCACGGACAGTGTGGGGACGCTGCGCTCCCGCATCACCCTGCAACCGGGTACCGGGGGCGGCCCCGGACTGGATCTGGAGTGCCTGCCGTTCCAGCTGCCGCTGGGCGCGCTGCTGCCCGTACGGGTGGAGAATCTGCTCCCGGCCGGGCAGAACCTCGGCGCCACGCACCTCAGCGCACCCGCGTTCGGCGGGCACCACGGCCAGTGGGCGATCGGCGAGGCCGTGGGCGCGCTGGTGTCGTACTGCCTGGAGCACCGGCTGCCGCCGCGCGCCGTACGCGGGACCGAACGCAGGCTGGCCTCCTTCCAGGGGCGGCTGAGCGATTCCCTCGGCCTCGCCCTCGACTGGCCGGACCGGCTCCGCAACGGTCCGGTGACCAGCGCCGGAGCGCTCTACGCCACGCTCTGACCAATCCCTCCCAGCCCGACTCCGCCCTCCTCTCGGGGAGGGCGCTTTCCCCACCTGCGGGAAAACGCTTACCACCCTTGCTCCACGACATCGCTCACCCACCTGGACGGTCCTTCCGTGTCTGTGACCCCGCCCCCCTACCGCGTCCTGTTCGTCGGCGCCGGCAATATCGCCCGCGCCGTCCATATGCCGGCGTTCCTCGAACACCCCTCGGACTTCACGGTGGTCGGCGCCGTCGACTCCGATCCCGGCGCCGCCCGGTCCTTCGCCGCGGACTTCTCCCTCCCCCACCACTCCACCGATCTCCCGGCAGCCCTGCGCGAGGCGCGTCCCGATCTCGTGGTCATCGCCTCCCCGCCCGTCGCCCACCGCCGGCAGGCCGTCGCCGCACTGGAGGCCGGGGCGTGGGTGTGGTGCGAGAAGCCGCCCGCGCTCAGCCTCGCGGAGTACGACGCGATGACCGCCGCCGAGGGCGAGCGCGGGCCGTACGCCCCCATCGTGTTCCAGCACCGGTTCGGATCGGGCGCCGAACACGCGAAGGCGCTCATCGCCTCGGGTGAGCTGGGAGCACCGCTCGTCGCCCACTGCCAGACCACCTGGTACCGCGACGACTCCTACTACGCGGTCCCCTGGCGCGGGAAGTGGGCGACCGAGGGCGCGGGCCCCGCGATGGGACTCGGCATCCACCAGATCGACCTGCTGCTCGAACTCCTCGGGGACTGGGCGGAGATCCGGGCGATGGCGGGCCGGCTGGCCCGCGACACCGAGACCGACGATGTGACCACCGCGACCGTGCGCTTCGCCTCGGGCGCCCTGGCCACCGTCGTCAACAGCGCGCTCTCGCCGCGCGAGGTCAGCCATCTGCGCATCGACCTGCGCGACGCCACGATCGAGCTGAACCATCTGTACGGATACGGCAACGGCGACTGGACCTACACCCCGGCGCCCGGCGTCGACCCCGCCCGGTCGGCCGCCTGGTCCACCCCCGCGCAGGACGTCCCCAGCTCGCACGCCGCCCAACTGCGCTCGCTGCTCGCCGACATGCGGGCGGGCCGTCGGCCGCGGGCGAGCGCCGGGGACGGCCGGCGTTCCCTCGAACTCATCACCGCCATGTACAAGGCCGCCCTGACCGGACTCCCGGTCCTGGCCGGCGAGATCGTCCCGGGCGACCCGTTCTACACCGCGCTGCACGGCTCCGTCCCCGGCTGGGCCCCCGAGGAGTCCGGGCGATGACGGGTATCACCCGTGCGCTGCTGCTCACCTTCGACGACCGGCACCTGCGCGAATGGGCCGCCGCGGCGCCGCTGCTGCGCCGCTACGGCTCCCGGGTCACCTTCTTCGTCTGCGAGCCCGACCGGCTCGACCGCGAGGACCGGCGCCTGCTGCACCGGCTCGCGGACGACGGCCACACCATCGGCTGCCACGGCCTGCGGCACGAGCGGGCGCCCGATTTCATCGCCGCGCACGGCCCGGCCGCCTACCTCCGCCAGGAGGTCCTGCCCGCGCTGGAGGAGCTGCGCCGTCTCGGCTTCGCGGCCCGGACCTTCGCCTACCCGTGCAGTGCCCGGGACGACACCACCGACCGGCTGCTGCTCGGCCTGTTCGAGCGGCTGCGCGGCGGTGTGCCGGCGGACCGGCGCGCCGATCCGTCGCTGGCGGACGAACTGCACGTGCCGGCGGCCGAAGTGGCCGGTCGCAGGGTCCTGCCCGGCTGTTCGGTGGACTCCGGGCGCGGGCCGCTCGTGTACGGCGGCGATCTGTCCGGTGTCGAGGCGGCGGTGCGCAGGAGCGCCGAGGACGGCGGCGTCAGCACGCTGTACGCCCACTGCGTCGCCGACGCCCACGAGGCGAACCATGTGACACCGGCGCGGCTGGAGCGGCTCCTGGCCCTGGCCGACGAGCTCTCCCTGCCCTGTGCGGGCTTCGACGAGCTCCCCTGATCCGTCCCCGGTCACCGGTCCCCGCCCGTCCCCGGCCCCTGCCCCTGCCCGTCCCGCCCTCTCGTACAGCCCCGACTCCCGCACCATCCCCATCGCTCCCCCAGCCCGGAAGAGGCTTCTGCCATGCATGACGACCGCACACTGACCGAGGAACGCCTGGACCGTGTCCTGCGCGAGCGCATCCGGCCGGCGATCCATCCGCGTACCGCGCCGCTGGACATCGAGGTCTGGCACGCCCCGGGCGAGCCGGTGCCGTTCGCCGAGGCGGTGAACGCCCCGTACAAGCCCGGCGCGATCGGTGACACCTGGGGCCCCGCCTGGGGCACCAGCTGGTTCCGGGTCACCGGACGCGTCCCCGCCGACTGGGCGGGGCTGACCGTCGAGGCGGTGATCGACCTCGGATTCGCCCGCGACCGGCCAGGATTCTCGGCGGAGGCCCTCGCCCACCGGCCGGACGGCAGTGTGGTGAAGGCCCTCAACCCGTGCAACACCTGGCTGCGCGTCGGACAGCCGGCGGCGGGCGGCGAGGAGTTCACCTACTACCTGGAGGCAGCCGCCAACCCCGAGATCCTGGAGGGGGTCAGCGATCTCGGCGACCGGGAGACGGCGGGCAGCGAGCCCCTGTACCGGGTCGAGCGGATGGACCTCGCCGTCTTCGACGAGCAGGTGTGGGAGCTCGTCCAGGACCTGGAGGTGCTCGACCAGCTGATGCGGCAGCTCCCCCTCGGCTCGGCACGCCGCTGGGAGATCCTGCGCGCCGTGGAGAGGTGCCTGGACGCGCTGGACCTCGATGCCGTCAACGCCACCGCTGCCGCCGCCCGCGAGCGGCTCCGGGCGGTGCTCGACTCGCCCGCGAACGCCTCCGCGCACCGCCTCTCCGCGGTGGGCCACGCCCATATCGACTCCGCGTGGCTGTGGCCGCTGCGCGAGACCGTGCGCAAGGTCACCCGCACCACCTCGAACGTGGTGGCGCTGATGGACGACCACCCGGAGTTCGTCTTCGCGATGTCACAGGCGCAGCAGCTCGACTGGCTGCGCGAGCACCAGCCGGCGCTGTACGAGCGGGTCAAGGAGAAGGCCGCGGCCGGGCAGTTCGTCCCGGTGGGCGGGATGTGGGTGGAGTCGGACACCAACATGCCCGGATCGGAGGCGCTGGCACGGCAGTTCGTGTACGGCAAGCGCTTCTTCCTGGAGGAGTTCGGGGTGGAGACGCGGGAGGTGTGGCTGCCCGACTCGTTCGGCTACTCGGCCGCTCTGCCGCAGCTGGTCGCGCTCTCCGGTTCCCGCTGGTTCCTGACGCAGAAGATCTCGTGGAACACCACCAACCCGTTCCCGCACCACTCCTTCCTGTGGGAGGGGCTGGACGGCACCCGGGTGTTCACGCACTTCCCGCCGGTGGACACCTATGTCGGGGAGCTCTCCGGCCAGGAGATGGCGCATGCCGAGGAGAACTTCCGGGACAAGGGGAACGCCACCCGCTCGCTGGTGCCGTTCGGCTGGGGCGACGGCGGCGGCGGCCCCACCCGCGAGATGCTGGCGCGCGCCGAGCGGCTGGCGGACCTGGAGGGCTCCTCGCGGGTGACGATCGAGACACCGGCGGAGTTCTTCGCCGCGGCGGAGGCCGAGTACACCCGGCCGCCCGTGTGGCTGGGCGAGCTGTATCTGGAGCTGCACCGGGGTACGTACACCTCTCAGGCGCGGACCAAGCAGGGCAACCGGCGCAGCGAGCATCTGCTGCGGGAGGCGGAGCTGTGGGCGGCCACGGCGGCCGTGCGGACCGGGTTCCGCTATCCGCAGGAGGAGCTGGACCGGATCTGGAAGAGCGTGCTGCTGCACCAGTTCCACGACATCCTGCCCGGTTCCTCGATCGCCTGGGTGCACCGCGAGGCGGAGGCCACGTACGCGCGGATCGCCGAGGAGCTGGAGGCGGTGATCGGCGGGGCGCAGCGGGCGCTGGCCGGATCGCCGGAGGGCGGGGGCACGGTCGTGTTCAACGCCGCTCCGCACTCCCGGGCGGGGGTTCCGGCGGGCGGTGGCGCGCTCGTGCGCGAGGCCGCGGACGGGCCCGTGGGGATCGAGTCGTACGAGGGCGGCTTCCGGCTCGACAACGGGCTTCTGCGGGTGACCGTGGACGCGCGTGGTCTGGTGGTGTCGGTCCTGGACCTGGTGGCCGGGGGGCGCGAGACCGTGGCCCCGGGCAGTGTGGCCAACCTGCTCCAGATCCACCCGGACCTGCCCAATCGCTGGGATGCCTGGGACGTCGACTCGTTCTACCGCAACACGGTGACCGACCTGACCGAGGCCGATTCGGTGCGCCGGGTGGGTGAGGGCATCGAGGTGGTGCGCAGCTTCGGCGGGTCCCGCGTCACCCAGCTGCTGACGCTGCGGGCCGGGGCTCGGCGCCTGGACATCGACACCGAGGTCGACTGGCACGAGCAGGAGAAGTTCCTCAAGGCGGCCTTCCCCCTCGATGTGCGGGCCGGTCACTCCACGGCGGAGACGCAGTTCGGGCACGTCCAGCGCCCCACGCACACCAACACCAGCTGGGAGGCGGCCAAGTTCGAGATCTGCGCGCACCGCTTCCTGCATGTCGGTGAGCCCGGCTGGGGTGCCGCGCTGGTGAACGACTCGACGTACGGTCACGATGTGACCCGTACGGTCCGGGAGGACGGCGCCACCACGACCACGGTGCGGCTGTCGCTGCTGCGGGCCCCCCGCTACCCCGACCCGGCGACCGACCAGGGGGTGCACCGGCTGCGCTACGCGCTGCTGCCGGGTGCGACGGTCGGCGACGCGGTGCGCGAGGGCTGGCAGTTCAGCCTGCCGGAGCGCCGGGTGCGGGGCGGGCGCGAGGTGGCGCCGCTGGTCACGCTGGACAGTGACGCGGTGGTCGCCACGGCGGTGAAACTGGCCGACGACGGGAGCGGGGACGTAATCGTCCGGGTCCACGAGGCGCACGGCGGGCGGGCCGCCGCACGTCTGGGCGCCGGCTTCCCGCTGGCCTCGGCGACGGTGACCGACCTGCTGGAACGCCCCCTGGAGGGTGAGCGGGTCACCGTCCAGGGGGACGTGGTGGAGCTGGTACTGCGCCCGTTCCAGATCCTGACGCTGCGCCTGGCGGTCGCCGCGGCGGGCTGAGCGGGCCCCGGATCAGGAATCGCGGTCCAGCAGCGCCGGTATCCGGCGCAGCTGGACCGCTTCCTGGTGCATGGCGCCGCCCTCGTGTCCGTTGAAGGGGTACACCTCGATCTCCTTCTCGCCCCGGTAGGCGTTGTAGGCGGCGAACACCGTGGACGGCGGGCAGGTCTGGTCCTGGAGGGCGACGGAGAAGAGCGCGGGGGCGCTGCCCCGGGCGGCGAAGGACACCCCGTCGAAGTACGACAGGGTGCGGAAGGTGTTCTCCTCCTTGCCGCGGTGGACCTTGAGGTAGCGGGCTATCTCGGAGTACGGGTTGGCGTCGGTGAGGGTGACGGCCCGCCCGAAGTGGCAGAGGAACGGTACGTCCACGGAGATGGCCGACAGGCCGGGGAGAAGTCCGGCGACCGCGAGGGTCAGGCCGCCGCCCTGGCTGCCGCCGAGCGCCACGGTGCGGGCGGGGTCGGCGAGGGGGTGCGTGCGTGCCGCTTCGACGGCGCGTACGGCGTCGGCGTAGACGCGGCGGTAGTAGTAGCTCTCCGGGTCCTCGATGCCCCGGGTCATGAAGCCCGCGTGGGAGGGTCCGGAGCCGACCGGGTCGGGGGTGTCCCCGACGTTGCCGCCGCTGCCCTGGCCCCGTACGTCCATGACGAAGTGGGCGAAGCCGGCCAGCGGCCACATGCCCCAGCAGTGCGGCAGGCTGCGTCCGCCGTTGTAGCCGTGGAACTGGACGACGAGCGGCAGCGGACCCTCGGCGTGCGCGGGGGCGCTGAACCAACCCTTGACGGGGTGGCCGCCGTAGCCCGCGAAGGTGGTGTCCCAGGTGCGCATGCCGCTCAGCGGGGTGTCGACCGGTTCGAAGGTGATGGCGGGTTCGTGGGCGCGGGTCTCGGCCAGGGTCCTGGCCCAGAAGGCGTCGAAGTCGTCGGGTTCCGCGATCCGGGGCCGGTAGTCGCGCAGTTCGTCGAGAGGCAGGTCGAACAGGGCCATGGTGTGGTGCGTCTCCTCGCGGGATGGTGGGTGATGACATCTTCGGTGCCGGTCGTACGACATGGAGCAGCGGGGCCGGGTGCTGTCAGGTGCACCCGGCCCCGCCGGTTCATGGGGAGCGGTCCTTCATCGGACCGGGCCGCGGTCGTCGCGTCCGGTCAGTCGGTCAGCTGGACGGCCCGCAGGCCGGAGGCGGTCTTGGAGTTGTTGGCGATGGAGCCGCCCCACTCGAACCAGCCGCGGCCCCGTCCGTCGTTGTCGGAGTCGTTGACGACGAAGCCGAGTCCGATGGAGGCGGCCGGCTTGCCGCTGAGGCCGAGGGAGGCCCAGGGGACGGTCACCGTGTAGCGGGTGGTGGTGCCTTCACGGGTGATCTGCGCGGTCGCGCCGGGGGTGATTCCGGCGCTCTGGCCGGCCGGCGGACGCCAGGTGTACACCTGGGGCTTGCCGCCGACGAGGGAGGCGCCGATCTCGACGTACTGACGGCTGCGGCCCGGGACCTCGGGGGTGACGGCGAACTGGAGGCTGTCGCCCTGCCACATGTTCTCGGCGCTGGTGGCGGGCTGGTGGAGGGCGTTGTCGGTGAACTCGCCCTTCAGGACGAGCCCGGCGTCGGTGTACTGCGGGCGCATCGTGCCGGAGAGGTCGGCCTCGCCCCGGTAGCCGGCCGCGTAGTGCTTGCCTGCGTGGGTGGCCAGGTCGATGGGCGGGGTGGTGCTGGTGCCGGCGGGCTGCACCGCGCCCCAGCCGTTCCAGGCTCCCACCGGGTTCCTGGCGCCGTCGGGGGTGCTGAGGTAGGCGGCCGTCCAGTAGCGGTTCCACGGCTTCACGTTGCGCGCGTCGACCGTGTACGAGACCTTGTCCTCGGCACCGACCTCGATCGGCCCCGCGATGGTGCCGCGGTCCAGGTACGCGGTGTCCTGGTTGACCTGCCACTCCAGCTTGGTGAGGTCGAGTGCGGAGCGGGCGCGGTTGTTGGTGACGGTGACCTTCAGCGCGGCGGCGAAGGGTTCGGCCTTCTTCACCACCGGGTCGAAGGTGACCTCGGTCGGGGGCACCACGACGGTGTCGCTGGTGATCCGGCCGAGGTTGACCGGGCCGAGGCCGACGGTGCCGCTGACCGAACGCGTGCCGGTCAGCGCCGAGGTGGGCAGGTCGATGGTCCTGCGGGTCACCGTGCCGGGCTTCGCCTGCACCCGGTAGGTCTTCCCCGCGATGCGGAAGTCGAACAGCGGCGAGAAGGCGGGCTGCCCCTTGGTGCGGTCGACCTTGAGCACCGCGGTGACGGACTCCTCCGTGTTGGTGCGCCCGGGGAGTTCGAGGGAGAAGGCGGGGGCGGCGACGGTCGTGACGGCGCTCACCGCGCCCTTGACGTACAGCACCTTGTCGTCGATGCCGAGCTGCACCTTGCCGCCGACCGGGACATAGGTCTTCTCACGGCCCATCTGGTCGCTGACGGTGACCGGACCGGTGGCCGCGAGCTGGACGGTCCCCGGGGTCGCGGCGGTCGTGTACAGCGCGCGGACCGTGGAGGCCCCGGTGCCGAAGCGGTACGAGCGGACGTCGGCGGATCCGGCGTCGTCACGGCCCGCGTAGGCGCGGCCGGCGAGCTGGCGGATCAGGACGCTCTCGGTGACCACGGACGGCTTGGGCTGCCAGGCCGCGACGCCGGTGGTGGGACGCTTGAACGCGCCGAAGTTGTGTTCCTTGTTGTTGGCGTCGGTGCCGTCGTTGGTGAGGTCGTACCAGTAGTAGCGGTCGACGCCGGAGGCGAAGGAGAAGATCTGGGCGCGCGGCACATAGGCGGCCTGGGCGGCCTGGCTGACACCGTCGGCGTGGGTGGGGTAGCCGTTCTCGGTCATCCACAGCGGGAAGTCCTCGCCGCCCGCCGCGTCCAGATCGGCCCGCACCTGCGGCAGTCTCGCCAGGGCCTGCTCGGGCGGGCTCGGGTAGCCGTAGTGGTGGACGCTGAGGGCGTCCATGTAGTCCAGCCCCTTGAGGGCGTAGAGCCGCTTCAGCCAGTCGGGCTGGAGGCCGGCCAGGCCCCCGCCGACGACGGTGGCGTCCTCGACCTTGGCGTGCACCTTGCCGTAGGTCGCCTTGAGCATCTGGAGGTAGCAGTCGGCGGAGATGCCGCAGGTGCCGTTGTTGAAGCCGGTCGAGTTGTACTCGTTGTAGATCTCGACCTCCTTCGAGGACTGCTGGTACTTCTCCACGATGCCGGCGGTGTACTTCCCGTACGCCTCCAGCGCGGCCGGCGAGGCGGGTGTCCTGTTGCTGTCGTAGTTGGGGTTGCGGTAGCCGGAGATCGGCAGGGAGACCAGGCCCAGGCTCTTCGCGTACGGGATGTGCTGGTCGGTGCTGTAGTTGCTCCAGGCGTACTGGCCGGGAGTCTTCTCGATCGCGCTCCAGTTGATGTCGGACCGGATCCCGTGCATCCCCATCAGCTTGACCGAGCGCAGCAGCTTCTGGTCGTCGCCGTCGTTCCATCCGTAGTGGATGCCGGTGCCGAAGCGGGGGTCCTTCTGCTCATGGCCGGCGAGCGCGCTCACCACGCCGAGGTTCACGGTGCGGGTCGTGGTGCCCGCGGTCGCCGTGAGCGTGTAGTAGCCGTTGCCCAGCCCGGTGGCGTCCACGGTGGCGGTGCCGCCCGTCACCGGCGCGGTGCCGGAGGCGACGGTGACGCCCTGGTCGTCGACGGCCTTCCAGGACACCGAGGCCTGGTCGGAGGTGAGGGTGATCTTCGCCTGGCCCTTGACGAAGAAGAGGTCGGGCGAGGTGACGGTGAGCGTGGCCGCCGCCGCGTGGGCGGAGGGTGCCGTGCCGGGCAGCGGCGCTGCCGCCAGCAGGCAGCCGAGCAGGGCCGCGGCGCCGCCCCACGCGGCGGGATGCCGGGTGCGGCCCATTACTCTGGCCGGAGCCGGGGTTCCGGACCGGATCGTGCCGTTCTGTTCCATCGAGGTGTCCTCTCGATCGGATCGGTGCGGTGCGTTCGGGTTGGTTTCCCGGGCGGTGGTGTGCTCCGTCGGCTGTACCCCGGCGGAGCACACCGGCCAGGTCCGCCGGCGCGCACCGCTGCCGCCGCCGGCCCGCGCGGAGGGTGCCGCGTGGGTGCCCGGGTGGTTCTCATCCCTTGAGGCCGGTGAAGCCTCCCCCGCCCCGTACGATCTGCCGCTGGAAGATCAGGAACAGGACGACGGGGGGCAGGATGGCGAGCAGCATCCCGGCGATGAGCAGTGACTGTTCCGCCGTCTCCGCGAGGCGCGGCAGTGCGGCGGAGATGGGCTGCTTCTCGGTGTCCGGGATGACGATCAGGGGCCAGAGGAAGTCCTTCCAGGAACTCATGACCGTCAGCAGGGTCACCACCGCGAGGATCGGCCGCGACATGGGCAGCACGATCCGGCGGAAGATGATCAGCGGGCCCGCGCCGTCGACGCGGGCGGCCTCGAACAGTTCGCGCGGGATGCCGTCGAAGAACTTCATCACGATCAGCACCGTGAAGGCGCTGGCCGCGTGCGGCAGCCAGACGCCCCAGGGGCTGTTGGCGAGCGAGATGCCGAGGCCGGGCAGGTCGAGCACGGTGAGGTAGAGCGCGACCAGGGAGATCGAGCCGGGGATGAAGAGGGTGGCGAGCACCATCCACCGCACCGGCGTGGCCCACTTGGGCCGCAGGACGGACAGGACGTAGCCGCCGGTGGTGGCGATGAAGAGGTGGGCGACGACCGAGCCGGTCACCAGGACCACCGTGTTCCAGAGGTACTGGCCGACCTGGAGTTCGGTCCAGGCGCGGGAGAGGTTGTCCCACTGCGCGTTGCCGGGCCAGAGCGCCAGCGGGTCGCGCAGCAGCTCCTGGGTCGGCGAGACGGCGCCCTTGAAGGTCCAGTACAGCGGGGCGGCACCGAAGGCGATCAGCAGGAGCAGGGAGAGCCCCTGGACGGACAGCAGCGAGGTGCGTACGGAGGTCCGCCGGCGGTCGGCCGAGGAGATCAGCCCGCGGGAGCTCTCCTCGGCGCGCTTCCTGGCCCGGGGGCGGGTGGGTGTGGTGACGGCCATCAGTTGCTCCAGCTCCTCGTCGCCCGCAGATAGACCGCCGAGAGCGCGCCGAGCACGAGGGCCAGGAGCACGCTGAGGGCGGTCGCCGCCCCGTAGTCGCCGTTCTGGAAGGCGTAGTTGTAGATCAGCATCAGGACGGTGAGGGTGGAGTCCTCGGGCCCGCCGTCCGTCATCACGAAGGGTTCGGTGAACACCTGGAGGGTCCCGATGACCTGGAGCAGCAGCATGATCAGGATGACGCCGCGCAGTGACGGCAGGGTGATGTGCCAGACCCTGCGCCAGATGCCCGCACCGTCGATCTCGGCGGCCTCGTACAGCTCGCTCGGCACCGAGCCGAGGGCCGCCAGGTAGATGATCACCGTGGAGCCGAAGCCGGCCCAGGTGGCCTCCAGGACGATCGACAGCATGGCGGTGTCGGTGGACTGGAGCCATGGGTAGGGGCCGAGCCCGACATGGGCGAGCAATTGGTTGAACAGGCCGGCGTCCGGGTCGTAGAACCATTTCCAGAGCAGCACCGAGACCACCGGGGGAATCGCCACCGGAAGGTAGGCGAGGATCCGGAACAGGGTTCCGCCCCGGCGCAGTTCGGCGATGAGGACGGCGAGGAACAGGGGTACGGGGAAGCCGATCACCAGGGCCAGCACGGCGAACAGCGCGGTGTTCCCGACCGCCGTCCACAGCAGCGGGTCGTCCAGCACCGTACGGAAGTTGTCCAGGCCCACCCACTGGGCGGGCCCGACCAGATTGGTCTGCTGGAAACTGAGCCGCACGCTCTGGACGATCGGCCACCAGGAGAAGTAGGCGAAGCACAGCACCATCGGCAGGCCGAACAGGATGGTGGTGATGCCCCCCTGCCTGACCCAGTGGACGAAGCGTTCCGCCGGGCCGCCGCGACGCGGGGAGGCGTACTGCGGCGGCCCGTCCGGCTCGCCCGGCCGGGGCGCGGTGGACTTCACGGAACGGTTCATCGGTGTGCGGTCTTTCGGTGTGCGGTCCCCGGCGGGCGCCGGTGGCGCGTCCGACCTGCTCATTGACGGCTCCTCAAGCGTTTTGTGCGGCGGTGCTCAGCGCTGGGCCCGCTCCACCTGGGACTTGACCTGTCCGGCGGCCTTCTTCAGCTGCTCGGCCGGGTCGGCGTCCTCACGGGTCAGTACGGCCTGTACGGCGCTGTCGAGGGCCTTGTAGACGTTCTGCGCCTCGATGGGCGGCTCGACGACCAGCTCGAATTCCTTGAGGGCCTGGGTGTACAGGGCGAAGTGCGCGACCGGCGTATTGGCCTGCTTGTTGACCGCGGCGTCGACGGGGTCGGAGACGGCGGGCTTGTAGAACGGCACGACCGGGACGCCGACGACGCCGCCGTCCTTCTTCCTGGCCGCCGCGTCCGCGCCCGCGATCTCCGGGTCGTACTTGGTCGTCAGGTAGTAGAAGTCGATGAACTTCAGTGCGGCAGCCCGCTCCTGGGGACTCGCCTTCGGACTGATCACCGCGACGTTGCCGCCGGCCAGGGTGCGCCGCGCGGAACCGTCCACGGGCATGGCGGACAGCCCCACCGTCTGCGGGTCGCCCTTGTACTGCTGCACATAGTGGTTGACCGCGGTCGGTCCGGTGACCGCCATACCGATCTTGCCCGCGGAGAAGTCCTTCTCGATGTCGGTGATGCTGCGCAGGTGGTTCTTGCCCATCGACCCGTCCGACCAGCGCATCTGCCGCAGCAGGTCCAGGGACTTCTCGGCTCCGCTGCCGGGGGCGTCGAAGGAGTTGGCCCACCTGGCGCCGGTCTTCTTCTGCATGTCGTCGCCGTGGGAGTACGTCATGGCGGTCAGCATCCAGCCGCCGGCGTTCTCCTTGGTCGCCTGGGCGTAGCCGACGGCGTCGGTCCTGTCCGTGATCGCCTTGGCGGCCGTGCGGACCTCGGACCAGGTCCTGGGCGGGTTCTCGGGATCGAGTCCGGCCTTCTCGAAGAGGTCCCGGTTGTAGAGGAGGCCCATGGCGTACTCCTCGGTGGGTACGCCATAGATCTTGCCGTCCTGCCCCTTGGCCGCGGCGAGCACGGCGTCGTTGAACTGGTCGCCGTTCTTCAGCTGCCCGAACTCCGCGGTGACGTCCGAGATCTGCTTGCGCTTGATCAGCCCCGACATCTCCGTGAGCGGTACCCTGACGACGGTCTCCAGGCTTCCGCCGCCCACCTTGGTCTGGAAGCTCTGCTGGTCGTACTGGTACTCGTTCGTCTTCACCCGGATCTTGGGGTTGGCCTTCTCGAACGCGGCGACCCGTGTCTCGAAGGTCTTCAGCGCGGCGGCGTTGGTGGCCGGGGGGCGGCCCGAGACGGTGATGGTCACCGTGCCGTCGGCAGCGGCTCCGCTGCCCGCATCGGAGCACGACGCAAGCACGCAGACGAGCGCACCGGCGGTGATGCCCGTCAGGGCGGTGCGCAGGGAGGGTCTCATCGGGAACTCCTTCAGGGGCAGAGCGGGAACCAGCCGGAAAGCGTTTTCCAGCCGGGGTCACCTTGCCTCGCGACATATCGCCGCGTCAATGGGTACGGTGCGGACTTCCTGCCTCGGTTCCACCATTGGACCCTTGCCGGGGCGTTGACATCGGCTTAGCCTCTGGAAAACGTTTCCCAAGCGTTTCCGAGATCGCCGGAGAGGCGATCGCGAGCTGGAGGACATCCCGTGCACCCTGCCTGGTCGGCCGCCGAGTACGACCGTTCCCTGCTGCGTGCGGCCCTCGCCGAGGGCGACCGCTGCTGGGACGCCGAGGCGAACCTGCTGCAGGTCGAGGCCCCGTACAACCCCATCCACACCAACATCAAGGGCGGTCCCGCACACCCCACGCGCAACTCCCTGCACTACGCTCTGCTGCTGCTGGAACGGGACGGCGCCGGCGACGCCGAACGCGCCCACTCCGTGATCCTGGAGGTCGCCCGGCTCCAGGACCGGTCGACGGCGAGCGACACCTACGGCATCTGGGGCTACTACGCCGAGGAACCGGCCGACCGGATGGACCCGGCGGACTGGAACTGGGCGGACTTCCTCGGCATCCACCTGCTCCTGATCCACGCCCGGCACGGGGAGCGGCTGCCGGCCCCCGTGCTGCGCGAGGTGCACGAGTCGCTGCGGCACGCGGCCGCCTCCATCATCCGCAGGAACGTCCATCTGACGTACACGAACGTCGCCGCTATGGGCACGTTCGTCACGCTCGCGGCCGGCAGGGTCCTCGGCGACGAGGCGGTGTTCGCGTACGGCAAGGAGCGCATGGCGCGACTCGCGGAGGCGATCGACACCACCGGCAGCTTCACCGAGTTCAACAGCCCGTCCTACTGGGGCGTCGTCATCCAGACCCTGACGCTGATCAGGGAACACGTCCGGGACGAGGAGGTGCTGGCCGTCAACGAGCGGCTGCACGACCGGCTGTGGGAACACTTCCTGGCCCGCTGGCACCCTGCGACCGGTCAGCTGTCCGGCCCGATGGCCCGCTGCTACAGCAATGACCTGGGCGCGCCGCCCCACCTGGTGAAGGCGACCCGGGGCCTGGTGGGCGGCCCGGCCGGCGAAGCGGCCCCGACCGGTCTGCTGGAGGGGGTGCACGCCTGCGTGGACTACCGGATGCCCGACTGGGCCCGCCCCCGGCTCCTGGAGCTGGAGAGCGAGCACGAGCACCGGGAGCTGTTCCTGGAGAGCCCGTCCCCCGAGACGGGCACCACCTGGCTGGACCGGGTCACCACGCTCGGCAGCGTGAACCACCAGGACACCTGGCTGCAGCGGCGCCCGCTGTTCGGCCACTGGGTACGGCCGGACGGCGGGGCGGGGCATGTGCACGTCCATCTCGTGAAGGACGACGGCGCGGAGGACTTCGACTTCGCCTCCGGCGTCATCGGCACCGTGCAGAGCGGTCCGCACGTGGCCTGGATGACGGGCTTCGCCTGCCCCGCGGGCGACCGCCACCACCACCTCGACATGATCCGGCCGGGCGACCGGTTCCGGGCCCGTTCGCTGCGCCTGGTGGTGGACGCGATCGGCGCTCCGCCCCTACCGCGGGCCGCCGCGTTCACCGACGGCGTCGTGGTGGACCTCGGGACGGCGAAGCTCGACTTCCGGCTGGCCGGGGGCGGTTTCGGCGGCCGTACGCCGACGGCGCGGCTCATCCCGCGCGAGGACGGCGTACGGATCGAGGTCGTGTTCTTCGAGAGCGCGGCCCCGGTCGAGCTCGACTGGCAGGCGGCGGGCGAGGCGTTCGCGGCGGGGACGCTCTCCCTCACCCCCGTCACCGGCGGTACCGACGACGGCGGCGAGCCCGGATCCGCGCCCGAGGTGGTGGCGGCGGGCGCCTGCGCCGAGCTCCGCTGGACGACCCCGCGGGGGAACCGTCTGACGCTGCGCGGGGGCCGGTCGGTCGTGTCCCGCGAGGAGCACGCCGCGCTGCACTCCGCGACGCTCGACGGCGCGGCACCGCCGTCGCCCCGTCTGTCGCCGAACCTTCTCGCCCCGTAGCGCCCGTGGGGGTGGGGCGTGATCCCCCACCCCCGCGCACCCGCACGGCAGTTGAGCTTTCCGAGCAGGGATTCATGGAGAGAGGATCGTTCACGTCATGCGTGAAGAGACCGTGGACAGCGATGTCACCGTCATCGGCGGGGGCCTCGCGGGTGTCTGCGCGGCCATCGCCGCCGCCAGGCTGGGGCAGCGCGTCGCCCTGGTCCACAACCGCCCCGTACCGGGCGGAAATTCGAGCAGTGAGGTCCGGGTGTGGGTGTGCGGGGCGACCGCGCACGGCACCCAGCGGTGGGCCCGCGAGACGGGCATCATGGGCGAGCTGTACCTGGAGAACCAGTACCGCAACCCCGAGGGAAACCCGTACTACTGGGACCAGGTGGTCCTGGACGCGCTGCGCGCCGAGCCGAATGTGTCGCTGTTCCTCAACACGGACGTCCGCGAGGTCGCGGCCACCGGCTCGGCCGCCGAGCGCACGATCACCTCGGTCACCGGGTGGACGATGGGCTCGGAGCGGCTGATCACCTTCACCGGACCGGTCTTCCTCGACTGCACGGGCGACGGTCTGGTCGGGCATCTGGCGGGCGCCGACCACCGCGTCGGCCGGGAGTCCCGGGAGGAGTACGGGGAGCGCTGGGCACCGGACACCCCCGACGGGGAACTCCTCGGCTCGACGATCCTCTTCTACACCAAGGACGCCGGGCACCCGGTGAAGTTCGTGCCGCCGTCCTTCGCGAAGAACATCCTCGACACACCGATTCCCGAGCACCGGCTGATCCGGACCGGCGACAACGGCTGCGACTACTGGTGGATCGAGTGGGGCGGCGAGCTCGACACCGTGCACGACAACGAGCGCATCCGTGACGAACTGTGGTCCGTGATCCACGGGATCTGGGACCACATCAAGAACTCGGGGAAGTTCGACGCGGACCGGCTGACCCTGGAGTGGGTGGGTTCCGTGCCCGGCAAACGCGAGTACCGCCGCTTCCTCGGCGACCATGTGCTGACGCAGACCGAGGTCATGGCGCAGGAACCCTTCGAGGACCGGGTCGCGTTCGGCGGCTGGTCGATCGATCTGCATCCGGTGCAGGGCATGTACGCGACCAAGCCGGGCGCCCATCAGATCCATCCCGACGGGGTCTACCACATTCCCTTCCGCAGCCTGTACTCGCGCAATGTCCGCAATCTCCTCTTCGCGGGACGCAACATCTCCGCCACCCACATCGCCTTCGGGACGACCCGGGTGATGGCGACCTGCGCGACGCTCGGGGAGGCCGCGGGAACGGGTGCCGCGCTCTGTGTACGGGACGGCGTGACCCCGCGCGAACTGGCCGCGGACCGGCGCCTCCAGCAGGTGCTGCTGCGTCAGGACGCCTCGCTGGTCGGGGTGCGCAACACCGACCCGGACGACCTGGCGCGGGCGGCGCGGGTGAGTGCGTCGAGCACCGTGGAGCGGCTGTCCGTCGAGCCGGGACCGGGGACCGAGCCGTATCCGCTGGACCACGACCTGGCCGTCGTGCTGCCGGTGGATCCGTCCCTCGACGGGTTCGAGCTGCTCGTCGACGCCGGGGCCGGCACCACCCTGCACATCGAGCTGTGGGACACGGTGCGCGGTGAGAACGCCGTTCCGGTACGTCAGTTGTCGGCGCACGCCGTCGAGGTCGCGGCCGGGCAGGGCCAGTGGGTCAGCGTTCCGCTCAGCTGGCACCCGGAGGAGCCCCGCAACGCCGTCGTGATCGTCCGGGCGGACCCCGACGCCGCGCTGCGCCTCTCGGACGAACGGCGGACCGGGGTCCTCTGTCTCAGCCGCAGACTGCCCGACGAGCCGGATCCCGATCCGCTCATCCCGGTCTCGCCGGAGGACGGCGCCGAGCTGGTCACCGAGTGGGTGGCGCGCGGGCTGCGCCGGCGCAGCTTCTGCTTCCGGGCCGGTCCGACGGCCGCGTACGCCCCGGGGAAGACCGTCGGCGGCTACCAGCGGCCGTATGCCGGACCGCAGTTGTGGCAGGCCGCCGAGGAGGGGGCGGCCTGGCTGCGGCTCGACTGGGACTCCCCCGTCGAGCTGGGCAGCGTACAGCTGGTCCTGGACGACGATGTGGATGAGTACCTGAACAATCTGCATCTGCACCGCACGCGGTTCGAGATCATGCCGGAGCTGGCGCGGGACTACCGCGTCGAGGTGCTGGTGGACGGCGTGTGGCAGACGGTCGCCGAGGAGACGGACAACCGCCGGCGCCACCGTGTCCACCGCTTCCCGCGTCGCCCGGCCACCGCGCTGCGGGTGCGGGTGGACGCGACGAACGGCGCGCGGCACGCACGGATCGTGGGGGTCCGCGCCTACGCGTGAACCGGCGGGCGCGCGGGCGCCGTGTCGGCGCGAGGTCCGGCGGGCAGTGCCCGGCCGGACCTCGCGCTCGCGGTCAGGACCAGGGCCGTGCGTCCTGCTCGGGCAGCGGGCGCAGGCCCGGCCACCGGTGCGTCGCGCGAGCGAGGAGGCCGGCGCACAACCGGCCGAGGCCGTGCAGGTGTTCATGGTCCGCGGTGAGTGCGGCGACCGCCCCCAGCCGGTGCAGCAGCCGCTCCCGGGCCGAGACGTATCCCCACAGGAAGTCCTCCGCGGGTACCCGGGCGAGGTGATCGGCCGATTCCCGGTGGGCCCGCTCGACCAGCGCGTCACCGCGGATCAGCCAGCCCGCGCAGGCGTCCGCGAGGTCGCCCGGTACGTCCGTGCCCGTCAGCGTCCGCCAGGTGGAGCGGTAGACGTCCTCCGCCTCCGCGAGCGGCGCGGGCGCCACCGACATGGCGCACCAGCAGGTCGGGAACCCGATCCGCAGATAGGCCAGTTCGACGAGTCCGTTCCCGAGGGAGGCCTGCTCGAAGTCGATGAAGCGGACTCCCGTGAGGGTGCGCAGGTCGTTGCCGGGGCAGGGGTCGCCGTGCAGCAGCGCGTGGTGGGGGGCGGGATCCAGCCGGTCGAGCAGCGAGGCGAGTTCGTCCGGCACCCGGGGCGGGACGGGCACGTCGAGGGCGCGGGCGAACGCGAGGAAGGACTCGGCGTCCCCGGCCGTGGGACCGGACCACGCGGGCAGGGCGCCCGCGTCCCGCGGGCCGGTGAGCGCGTGCAGCCGGGCGAGCGAATCGGCGTACTCCGGGAGCCAGTCGGCGGCCGGGCCGAGCCCTTCCACGTACTCCAGGACCATCACCCGGTTCGGCGGGTCCGTGGCGAGCAGCGCGGGAGCGACGCCCGGCAGGGGCGCCCGCGCGGCGAGCCGCAGCGCGGTGGTCTCGCGGGCGAAGCGGGCGTCGGCACTACGCGTGGCGTCGCCGCCGTCGGCGATCTGCTTGACGATCACCCGCCCGCCGTCGCGGAGTCCGACCCGCCACACCCTGGTCCGGGGGCTGCTCTCCAGCACGGTGGATCGCGCGGGCGTGCCCAGCACCGCGCGGACCGCCTCGCTCATCGGCACCTGGTTCGGCATGCGGTCAGCGTAGAGGCTCTCGTCCCCGGCGGGCGCGCCCCCTCGCGTACGGCGTGGCAGGGCGCCGTACGGCGGCGCTCCGCGGCAGGACGTTCCCCCGGTGTCCCGAATCCGTATCCCGGCAAGACATTTGGGGGCGGCGAGCAACCCATGACGTGCGACTGCCGTCTTGATCCACGACAGGACGGACCGCCGCACAGGACACGCGGCGTCCACCCCCCACCAGTTCCGGCTCCGAGCGACCCACCGCTATGCACTCCGTGTATACATCACCTGCATAGCCGTGCCGCGGCCGGACCGGACGCACGAAAGGCACCCATGCAGAGCAAAGCACTGGCGCCCGAGTACCAAGGTGCTCTCACCAAGATGTCGGTGAACTCCTCCTTGACCGATGTACTCGCCGAGGGCATCCGTCACTTGGCGGACGCCGAGGCCTCCGGCTCGCAGGCGGAGGTGGCGCGTGCCGGTCTCGCCGTGGCCGAGGCGCACCGCCGGCTCGGCCATGTGGCGGAGGCGGACCTGGCCTGGAAGGCCAGCTACCGCGCCGCGCGTTCGGCCGAGGACCTCGGGGCCATGGCCTGGGCGCTGTGGAGCGGCGGCACACTGGCCCGGCAACGGGGCGCCCTGCGGCTCGCGTTCCGGCTGCTCGGGCTCGCCGCCGACATGGGCAAGCGCGGCGGGGATGTCGTGGCCCGCGGCTACTCACTCGCCGGTCTCGCCGAGACGGGGCGTATCCAGGGCGACTACGGGACCGTCGCGGCCCTGCACGAGCAGTTGCTCGCCGAGGCCCGCGCACGCGGCGAGGCCCGGCACACCGTGTGGGCGCTGGAGGGCATCGCGCAGATCCACCGCAACACGGGCTCGCTCGACACGGCCCTGGAGATGTTCGAGGAGGCGGCCCAGCTGGCGCGGAACGCGGACGACTGGCGCGGACGCGCCTGGGCGCTGCGCGGGATAGCCGACATCATCTCCGTGCGCGACGGGGACACGGAGCGCGCGCTCACCCTGCTCTCGGAGGCCGAGAGCACCTGTCGTGAGATGAAGCTGTCCAGCGCGCTCGCCTACAACCACAAGATGCGCGCCAACGTGCTCTTCCGCGCGGGCCGGTACGAGGAGGCCCGGGAGGTCTACGAGCAGGCGCTCGCGGAGTTCCGCGAGATGAGCGAGCCGCGGGGCGAGGCACTGGCCCGGCTCGGTCTGGTGAAGTCCCGCGCCCGTCTCGGCCGCGACCGGCACGAAACCGTCGCGGAACTGGACGAGCTGCGCCGGACGCTCGACCGGATCGGCCTGCTCAACGCCCGTGACATGGTCGACAAGGCGTACGCCGAACTCGACGTGGCGCCGAGCGGCGACGGGAGCGGCCGACGATGACCGCCCCTGTCACCCTGCCGGACACCGCGCCCCTGGTTCTGACCCGTTGCCGCGACCTCGTGCGTCCGGCGCTCTCCCGGGCCGTCCAGCGTCTGCACCCCTGGCACGCCGGGATGGCCGCCTTCTCGCTGGGCTGGAGCGACGTGGACGGCAGCCCGCTGCCCGGCCCGCAGGGCAAGGGACTGCGCCAGGCACTGGCGGTGCTCGGCGCCGAGGCCGCCGGTGGGCCGGGCGAGGACGCGGTCGTCGGCGCGGTGGCCGTCGAGCTGATCCATACGTTCTCGCTGCTGCACGACGACATCATGGACGGCGACGAGACGCGCCGGCAGCGCCCCACCGTGTGGAAGGCGTACGGCACCGGCCCGGCCGTTCTCGCGGGGGACGCGCTGTTCGCCCTGGCGGTGCAGACGCTGGCGGACGCACCCGGCGGGTACGGTGCCCCGGCGGTGCGGCGGCTGGCCTCGGCGCTGAGCGACCTGGTGCGCGGTCAGGCGGAGGACCTGCTCTTCGAGTCGCGGCCCTGGACGGGTACGGGTGCGGTGCGCCCGCAGGAGTACCGGTCGATGGCCGAGAACAAGACCGGTGCGCTGCTGGGCTGCGCGGCCGCACTGGGCGCCGAACTGGCCGGGGCGCCGGGCGGCACCGCCGACGCGCTGGACCGGGCGGGCCGGCACCTCGGGGTGGCGTTCCAGGCCGTGGACGACCTGCTCGGCATCTGGGGCGACCCGGCGGCGACGGGCAAGCCGGTGCACAGCGATCTGCGCCGCCGCAAGAAGACCTTCCCCGTCCTCGCGGCGCTGGCCTCGGGCCACCCCGCCGCCCGTCGGCTGGACACGCTCCTGAGCACCGGCGGACCGCTCGGCGAAGAGGCCTGCCGCCGGGCGGCCGGACTGGTCGAGGACGCCGGGGGACGCGCCGCCGCCCTCGCCGAGGCGCACGAGAACCTGGCGTCCGCCCGCGACTGTCTGGAGCGTGTTCCGCTCGCGCCGGCGGCCCACGAGGAGATCCTCGCGCTCCTGCCCTTCCTCGTCCGGCGCACCGGGTGAGGAGGCCGCCCCCTCCGGCTGCCGCCCCGGTGCGCACCGGCCCGCTCCGCACCGCCCCTTGAGCACCGCCGGGCCGGATTCCCGGGCCGCGACGCCGCCTGAGATCATGGCGGGCGTCGCGGCCCGGGGTGTCCGGTCCGGGACGGGGCCGCGGCGGAGGGGACACAGCTCATGATCTTCGAGGTCGGCGACGAGGAGCCGCGCCCCGGCGTGCCGGAGTCCCGCTGGGTACGGGCCTCGCCCGAGGCCCTCGCCGGCGTGGTGCGCCGGCCGCAGGACCTCCAGGCCCTCTGCGGGACGGGGTTTCCCCAGCGCCCGTTCGCGATGGCCCCGGCGCTCGCGGCGGACGACTGCACCGTGGGCGGGTCCCGCCTGGTGGACCTCGGCGACACGGTCGAGATCGCGGAACGCGAGTTCGGCGACCTGCTGCTCTTCGGGGCCGTACAGGGCTGGTACCTCTTTCTCCACCTGGGCGACGGCACGGTGTACGCCTACCCCGACGAGGTCGCGCTCTTCCCCGGGGACTTCCGCCCCGTGCACACGGACCTGTCGTCGCTCCGCCGTCTGCTGGAACTGTTGCTCCGTCAGCAGCTTCGCGCCGAGGGCGAGTCCTGTGAGGACTGGGTCACGCCGTACGCCGAACTCGCCCGCTTCACCGATCGGATCCGCGCCGAGTTCGCCGCCGCGGACCCGGGCGCGCTCTCCCCCGAAGGGCCCTGGCCGGCGTTCTTCCGCGATATCGAGGACGGCCTGTATTCCACGTACTACGCACGCCCTCCGCGCGCTTCGGCGGACGAAGGCGACCTACCGGCCGAATGAATGATGCGCCTTACAGATATTGAGGCGAACGGCCGCAGGGACGCCGCGCGGGAAGAGTGAAACACAGGCAGCGAAATGTGCCCCGCGTCCGGGTGAAAATGCTGCCGTGACCTCCCCGCATCGCCCGGTGGAACCCCGGGAACACTGACTCCAAAAGGCTCAACGCACTCCGAACAGAGCTGGCCACGGGCTGCCATTCGGGTGTTCCCCGCGATGACGCGTGAGCGAGTCACACACGCCTTTCGGCCTCCGGTCTGCCAAAGTGCACTTCGTCTTTACTCACCGGATTGATTCCGAAGTTGACGTCACGGGACGTCACATCCAAGAAGTCGTGGAACGGCCTCACGGATGCGGTCTCTCCTACTCGGCTGTCCGTCCGCCCACCCTCTTCGGCGGCCGGATCACCGTCGCCTGAAACTCCTGCCGCCGGGGCTTTTCGAGCCCGTACTCCGGCGGCACGTAAGAAGAGAGCCAGCCGTGCTGCATAAGCGTTGCACTGAAGAAAGACAATTGACGGTCCTTCATTTGGTACAGCCGGTGGACGGTGGCGTGGCCCGGGTCGTCACCGACCTCGTCCGCGCGCAGGCCCGCGCCGGTCTGCGGCCGGTGGTGGCCTGCCCGCCCGCCGGACCGCTGGCCGCCGAAGCGGCGGCGGCGGGGGCGCTGGTCCACAGCTGGCCCGCGGTACGCACCCCCGGCCCCCGGCTGGCCGGAGAGGTCACCGCCGCGGCCCGGCTGGTCCGGGAATGCCGCCCTGATGTGGTCCACGCGCACAGCGCCAAGGCGGGTCTGGCCGGGCGTATCGCCGTACGCGGCCGGGTGCCCACCGTCTTCCAGCCGCATGCCTGGTCGTTCGAGGCCGTGGGCGGCCGCACCGCGGATCTCGCACTGAAGTGGGAGCGTTTCGGCGCTCGTTGGGCCGACCACATCCTGTGCGTCAGCGAATCCGAGCTCCGCACCGGCCGGGAGGCGGGCATCACCGCCCGCTGGTCGGTGATCCACAACGGGATCGACCTGGGCCGCTTCCGCCCGGGTGCCCCCGCGGACCGCCGGTCGGCCCGCGCCGCCCTCCCGCCGCTGACCGGCGTCGCGGCCGGCGCCCCGCTGGTCGTCTGCGTCGGCCGCCTGAGCCGGCAGAAGGGCCAGGACGTGCTGTTGCGGGCCTGGCGGCGGATGCGGGTCGAGGGTGCCCGGCTCGTCCTGGTGGGCGACGGACCCGCCCGGGACAGCCTGCTGGCCGCGGCCCCCGCCGGAGTGCTGTTCACCGGGGCCAGCGACGATGTGCGGCCGTGGATCCACGCGGCGGACGTCCTCGTCCTGCCCTCCCGCTGGGAGGGGATGGCGCTGGCACCCCTGGAGGCCATGGCCTGCGGCCGGCCCGTCGTGATGTCCGACGTCAACGGCGCCCGGGAGAGCCTCCCGCCCGGGGGCGAGGCGCACTGCATCGTGCCGCCGGAGGACCCGGCGGCGCTCGCCGCGGCGCTCACCGTCCTGCTCACCGATCCGGCGCTGAGAAACGCCCTGTCCCGCAGCGTCCAGCGCCACACGCGAGCGGCCTTCGACGTCAGGCGGACCGCGGCGGCGGTCGCCGGGATCTACCAGGAACTCGTCGGCTTGTCCGGCCCCACGATGAGGAAGCGCACCGAGCGATGACCACGGAGAGTGCACCGGCCCCCGGCGCCGCCCAGGCAACAGCCGTACAGGCACACACGGTTCATCCGCCGCGAAGGAGCGGGGGCCGCGCCCAGGTGACGCGCCGCCCGCGCGGCGCGGGCCGGTACGGCCCGGTGGTGTGGCTCCTGCTCGCCGACGGAATCGCGGTGGGCGTCACGACGGCGCTGTTCTCCCCGGTGCCGTGGCCCTCGCCCTCGCTCGCCGTCCAGGCCGCGGTCCAGCTGACGCTGCACGCCTACCGGGGGCTGTACCGGCAGGGGCTGTCCCCCTCGGCGCTGTCCGAGCTGCCCGCGCTCCTCGGCCTCGCCCTGCTCCAGTGGTACGCGAGCGCCGAGGTGCTCGCGGCGTGGGACCCGCGTCACGCGATCGGCTGGCCGACGCTGGCCGCGGCGGCGGTGACGCAGACGCTGCTGTGCGGGGCCGCACGGGCCGGGGCCCACCGCGCGCGTCTGCGGTCCGGTGCCAGAAACCCCCGGTCCACCGTCGTCGTGGGCCACGGCACGACCGCACAGCAGGTCACGGCGGCCCTGTTCGCCCACCCCGAGTACGGGCTGCGGCCGGTCGGCCGGTTCGTCCCCGCCGCCGCCCCGGACGAGGCGTTCACCACGCCCGCGCCCGGCGCCGTCCCCCTGCCCACCCTGGTGACGCTGGAGGAGGTGAGCCGTGCGGTCGTCCAGAACGGTGTGCGGGACGCGGTCTTCACCGCACCGCCCGAGTCGAGCCCCGAGGGTGCGGCTCTCTTCGGGCTGTTCGCCGGACACGGCTGCCGGGTCTGGCTGATCAACAGCCCCGGAACCGGGGCCGTCACCCCGCACCCGGCCCGGCCCGGCCCGGACCATCTGTGGGGCTTCGCCGCCTACGCGCTGCACAGCACGGACCGGCGGCCGGTGACCTACGCGGTCAAGCGGGCCCTGGACGCCGTACTGGCCGCGCTGGTCCTGGTCGCGGTGGCACCGCTGCTGGCGCTCTGCGCCCTGGCGGTGCGGCTCTCCGACGGGCCGGGCGTCATCTTCCGCCAGGAGCGCGTGGGGCGGCACGGCCGGCCGTTCGTCCTGCTCAAGTTCCGTACGCTGCGGCCGGCCGACGCCCACGAGTCGGCCACCCGGTGGAACGTCTCCGCCGATCAGCGTATGAGCGCGGCGGGCCGGCTGCTGCGCCGCACGTCGCTCGACGAGCTGCCGCAGCTGTGGAACGTCCTGCGCGGCGACATGAGCCTGGTCGGCCCCCGTCCCGAACGCCCCTTCTTCGTCGCACAGTTCAGCCGGGCGCATCCCGGCTACCAGGCCCGTCACCGGATGCCCGTCGGCATCACCGGTCTCGCACAGGTGAACGGTCTGCGCGGCGACACCTCGATCGAGGAGCGGGCGCGCTTCGACAACCGCTACATCGAGACCTGGTCGCTCTGGCAGGACGCGTGCGTGCTCGCCCGTACCGCCGGTTCCCTCTTCCGGCTCGGAGGCAGCTGACCATGGCCGTCGCGTACCCCGCGGCTCCTCCCGCGCGCGCCGTTCCCCGCGCTGCCGCGGGCGGGTGGAGAAGCCGGTGGCCCCTGCTCCCGCTGGTCGCCACCGTGCTGCTGACGGCCGTCCCGGTGCCGGCCCGGGGACCGGCGGCCTGGCCGGACATCCGCCCGGCCGACATCGCCTCGGGCATCGCGGTACTCCTGTGCGTGGGACGCCTGCTGTACCTCGGGCGGCGCCCCCTCACCGCGGCGGCGGCCCTGGTGCTGGGAATCCCCGCCCTCGGTTTCGCCGTGGCGACGGTCACCGCGGCGGACCCCTCGGCCGCGCTGCCCGGATTCGTGCGCTACCTCCAGGTCTTCGTCCTGGTACCCGCCGCGGTGTTCCTCCTGATCAGGGACGCCCGGGGCTTCCGGGTCCTCACCGGCGCGCTCGTGCTGCTCGCCCTCGTCCAGGGCGTCACGGGAGTCCACCAGTACGTCACCGGCACCGGTGCCTCCTACCGGGGCGAGGAGATCCGGGCGGTGGGCACCTTCGGTCCCGGCGACATCATGGGGATGGCCACCGTCGTCGCCTACGGCCTGCTCGTGGCCGCCGCCCACGCGCTGCGCACGCCCGGGGGCGCGCCCTCCTGGCTCCGGCCCTGCGCCGGAGTCATCGCTGTCGCGCTGACCGTTCCGCTCGCGCTGTCCTTCAGCCGGGGCGTGTGGATCGCGACAGCGGCGGCGGTCCTCGCCGTGCTCGTCCTGACCGGCCGGCGGCAGGCCACCCGCTCCCTCGCCGTCCTGTGCGCAGCCGGGGTCGTGCTCGTCGGAGGCTTCGGCATCGGATCCGGGATGATCTCGCAGCGGCTCGACAGCGTCACCGAGGTGGCCTCGAACCCCGACCGGTCGGTCAGCGACCGGTACGCCCTGTGGGGGGCCGCGGTGGGGATGTGGAACGAACGGCCCGCGACGGGTGTCGGCCTCAAGGGCTTCCCCGTGCACCTCGACGGGCATGCCCCGATCGGACTGTCCGCGGGCAGCGACACCGAGGGCGCCGGACAGGCGTACCGGAAGCAGGCGCTGCTGTCGCCGCACAACATGTACCTGCTCGTGCTCGCGGAGCAGGGGCTGATCGGGCTCACCGCGGTGCTCGGCGGCTGGGCCGCGATCCTGGTCGGTGCCGTGCGCAGGCTGTCCCTCGCCCGGTCGCGGGGTCACGCGGCGGTGGACTGCGGGCTGGCCGCCGTCGGCCTGATGATCTGGCAGAGCGTCAACTTCCTGTACGCGGACATCGGCGGCCCGACGACCGTGCTCGGCGGAGTCGTGCTCGGGCTGGCCGCCTGGTGGGCCCTGGCCGAACCGGAACAGGCGGGCGCCGCGTGAGCGATACCGGCACGGGAACGGAGGCCGGGCCGCGTCCCCTCCCGGAGAGCGCCCCCGGCGCTCCCCCGGCATCCGAACGGGCGGCCCCACCCCGGCGGTCCGCCCTCCGGCGGGCCCGCCACCCCACCTCGACCGCCGCTGCCGCTCGGATCCGGTCCGCGGGCGGTGCTCCCGGCACCGACGACGGGCCTCCCGGACTGGGCTCCGTCCTGGCCAGGGCCGCCGCCGCCACCGCCGCCCTGACGGTCCTCGGGTCACTGCTCGGGCTGGTCCGCGATCAGGCCATCGCCCGGTACTTCGGCGCGAGCGAGGCGAGCGACGCGTTCCTCATCGCCTGGACCGTGCCCGAGATGGCGGCGACCGTACTGATCGAGGACGGCATGGCCCTGCTCCTCGTCCCGGCCTTCAGCCTGGCCCTGGCCCGGCGCACGGCCGCGCCCCAGGACGACGCCCGCACGGAGGACCCCGTACGGACACTGGTCGCCGGAACCCTTCCCCGGCTGCTCGCCCTGCTGGCCGGCGGCACCGCGCTGCTGATCGCGGGCGCCCCCTGGGTCGTGGGCGTTCTGGCGCCCGGTCTGGACGACCCCCGGCCGGCGGTGGACTGCACCCGGATCACCGCCGTCACCGTGCTCACCTTCGGCATCACCGGCTACTTCAGCGCCGCGCTCCGCGCCCACCGCAGCTTCCTGCCGCCCGCCGGGGTCTACGCCGCGTACAACATCGGCATCATCGGCATGACCCTGACGCTCCACTCGGTCTGGGGCGTCCGCGCCGCCGCGGCCGGGGTCGCCGTCGGCAGCCTGCTGATGATCCTGACCCAGCTGCCCGCCTTCCTCCGGCTGCTGCCCCGCCGGTGCCGCCGGACCGGGCCGTCCCGCGCCCGGCGTCCCCGCGTCACGAAGAACGCCGCCCCGCTGCTGGGGACAGCGGTCCTCGCCCCGGTCGTCCTGTTCGTGGTGGGCCGTCAGTCTCAGGTGCTGGTCGAACGGTTCCTCGCCTCCACCCTGCCCGCCGGTGCCATCTCGCATCTGAACTACGCGCAGAAGGTCGCGCAGATGCCGATGGTGCTGTCCCTCATGATCTGCACGGTGACCTTTCCCGTGGTCGCGCGGGCCATGGCCGACGGGGACCGGGCCAGGGCCCGCCGCCGGGTCGAAAGGGATCTCTCCCTGGCCGCGACGGTCGTGCTGCTCGGCGCGGCGGCCGTCCTCGGATACGCCCCCCAGATCATCGAAGTGCTCTTCCAGCGCGGCGCGTTCGGCCCGCGGGACACCGCCGCCACCGCCGAGGTCATGCGGGTCTACGCCGCGGGGCTGCTCGGCCACTGTCTCGTCGGCGCGCTGAGCCGGCCGTTCTTCTCGGCCGGGCGGCCCACCTGGTTCCCGGCCTTCGCCATGGCCGCGGGGCTCCTGGTCACCGCGGGGGCCGGATACGCCCTGACGTTCCGTTTCGGCGTCAACGGCATCGCCGCGGCCAACGCCCTCGGCATCAGCACGACGGCGCTGCTCCTGCTGATGGGGCTCGGTACACGTGTGGTCGCGATCCGGGTCCGGACGGTCGTCGCCTCCCTGGGCCGGCTGGCGGGCGCCGCCGGCGTGGCGGGGGCGGCCGGCTGGGCCGCCGCGCCCGCGGTGACCGGCCCCGCGCGAAGCCTGGCCACGGGCTGTGTTCTGGTCCCCGTCGTGTTCCTGCTGGCCGGACTCGTACTGCGGGCCCCCGAAGTGGTTCATCTGCTGGCTCTCATCCGACAGAGGTTCTCCCATGGCCGCTGACCCTTCGGCGCGTCGCGCCGACTCCCCTTTCTCCCGGCTCCGTCCGGCCGCCCGCGTCCAGCCCTGGATCCTCACCTATCACTCGGTGGGCGACCCGCGGCACGACCCGTACGGCATCACCGTCTCCCCCGGCCGGCTCGACCGGCAGCTGGCCTGGCTGCGCAGCAGGCGCCTCACCGGGGTCGGGGTCTCCGCCCTGCTGCGCGCGGACGCCTGCGCACGGCAGAGGCTGGTCGGGCTGACCTTCGACGACGGGTACGCGGACTTCGTCCAGGAGGCGCTGCCGGTGCTGCGCCGGTACGGGTGCACGGCGACGGTCTTCGTCCTGCCCGGCCGGCCGGCCGGCTCCAACGCATGGGACCCGCTGGGCCCGCGCAAGCCGCTGCTCACCGCGCGGGAGATCCGCCACGTCGCCGACGCCGGTATGGAGATCGGCTCGCACGGCCTGCTCCACCGGCATCTGACAGCGCTGACGGACGAGGAGCTCCACGCGGAGACGCACCGCAGCCGGGAGCTGATCCAGGAGATCACCGGCACCGCGCCGGAGGGCTTCTGCTATCCGTACGGCACGGTGGACCGGCGGGTGATGGACGCGGTGCGCGAGGCGGGCTACGGCTACGGCTGCGCGCTCGCCCCCGCTGCCCCGCTCGGCGCGTTCGCCCTGCCCCGTACGCACGTCAGCCACGCGGACCGGGGGGTCCGGCTCCGGGTGAAGGAGCTGCGGCACGCCTGGCGGTACGGCAGCGGGTACGGCAGTGGGTACGGCCCGGAAGGCGTCTCCCCCACCGTCGCTCCGACGGGCGGGCACCGATGAAGGTCCTGCACATCATCACCGGGCTCGGGGTCGGGGGCGCCGAGCAGCAGCTGCGGCTGCTGCTGCGTCATCTGCCGGTCCGCTGCGACGTCGTGACGCTCACCAATCCGGGTGCGGTGGCCGCGGGCCTGCGGGCGGACGGTGTGCGGGTGGCGCATCTGGGCATGGGCGGCAACCGGGACGTCACGGCCGTGGGCCGGCTGACCCGGTTCATCCGCGCGGGCGGGTACGACCTCGTCCACACGCATCTGTACCGCGCCTGCGTCTACGGGCGGATCGCCGCGCGTCTGGCCCGGACCCGCGCCACGGTCGCCACCGAGCATTCGCTGGGACGGGCGGAGATCGAGGGCCGCCCGCTCACCCGTGGCACCCGCGCGCTCTATCTGGGGACCGAACGGCTCGGGTCGGCGACGGTCGCCGTCTCCGCCACCGTCGCCGGGCGGCTGCGGGACTGGGGCGTACCCGCCGCGCGCATTCACCTCGTGCCCAACGGGATCGACGCGGACCGGTTCCGCTTCGACGCCCGGGAGCGGCGTACGACCCGGGCGCTGCTGGGTGTGCCCGCCGACGCCTTCGTGGTCGGCGGGGTGGGCCGGCTGGTGCCCGGCAAACGCTTCGACGTCCTGGTCCGCGCGGTCGCGGCGCTGCCCGGCGCCCGGCTCCTGCTGGCCGGGGAGGGGCCCGAGGCCGAGTCGCTGCGGGCGCTGGCCGGCCGGCTCGGCGCCCTGGACCGGATCCGCTTCCTCGGCGCGTGCGAGGCCGAAGGGTCCGGTCCCGCTCCCGGCGTCGCCGCGCTGCTGAGCGCCATGGACGTGTTCGTCTCGGCGTCCCGCGAGGAGTCCTTCGGGCTGGCGGCGGTCGAGGCGCTGGCGGCGGGGCTTCCCGTGCTGCACGGTGCCTGCCCCGCGATCGATGACCTGCCCGCCGACCGCGCCCCGGGAGCCGCCCGCGTCACGGGCGGTGCCGGGGAACTGACGGCGGCCCTGCGGCACCGGATACGGAGCGCCGCACACCGGCTGCCGCCGCCCCCGGCCGTCTCCCACTACGACATCAGGCGCAGCGGCGAACGCCTCATGGACATCTACACGCACGCCCTCGACACCGCCCCACCGACCTGGAGAGCACACTCATGACCGAGTCGCCCGAGAAGCAGCCGCCCGCCGCCGGACCCGACCGCCGGCGGCGCGCCCTGACGCGCCGGCCCCACTGGTGGCCCCTGCCCGTCTGCATCCTGCTGGGCGCGGCCTGCGGGCTCTCCCACGGCCTGCTCACGTCCCCCGAGTACGCCGCCACCGGTTACGCGCTGGCGGTGGCCGAGGAGGGTTCCGATCCGGCGGCGGCCATCGGCTACGCCCAGTCCTACGGCCGGCTCGCCACCAGTGACGCGACCCTCTCGTACGCCCACGGGGCCGCGGGGGAGCCCGCGGCGGTCCTGCGATCCCAGGTGACCTCGGAGACCTCGCCCGACTCGCCCATGATCGCGGTCACCGGCACCTCGGGCGATCCCCGCCGGGCGGCCGACATCGCCGACGCGGTCATCGAGGCCATCGTCGTCAGCAGTGGTCACGTCGCCGCGGACACCGGGGTGAAGCTGATCAAGTTCTCCCACGCCATGACACCGGACCGCGCGGCCTCCCCGTCCGTTCCGGTCGGCACGGCCGTGGGGGCGAGCGCGGGCGGACTGTTCGGCGGGCTCGTCCTGCTCGTACGGCCCCGCCGGAAGGGCTGGACCGTCTCCGCCCAGGTCCCCGGGCCCGCGACCGCCGGTGAGCCCGTCGCCTCGGGCGACCGCGAGCTCGTACGATGACCGCCCCCGGGCCCGGCGGCCTCTCCGTCACGCTCTGCCGCGATCCCCGGGAGTTCGGCGCGCTCGGTGGCCAATGGGACGCGCTGCACCGCCGCTGCGCCACGGCCACGCCCTTCCAGAGCCACGCCTGGCTGCACTCGTGGTGGCTCTCGTACGGTCAGGAGGGCAGGCTCCGGGTGATCCTGGCGCGCCGCGGCGGACGGCTGGTCGGCGCGGCCCCCCTGATGCTGGCGCACCGGCCGATGCCGCTGCTCGTACCGTTGGGCGGCGGCATCTCCGACTTCTTCGACGTCCTCGTCGACGAGGACGAGGCCGGCCGCGCGGCGTCGGCCCTGGCGCGCGGGCTCGACCGGGCCGCCCGGCACACGGTGATCGACCTTCGGGAGGTGCGGCCGGACGCGTCGGCGCAGCTTCTGTTCGGAATGTGGCCGGGGGCCAGGAGCCGGCTCACGGACTCGACGTGTCTGGAGCTGCCCGCCGAGCCGGTCGACGTACTCGTCCGGCGCATGTCCAGTTCGCGCGGTCAGCGGGTGCGGTCCAAGCTCCGCAAGGCCGACGCGCTCGGGATCGTGTGCGAACCGGTGCCCGAGCACGGGGTGCCGGCCGCGGTCGGCCGTCTGCTGCGGCTGCACGAGCTCCAGTGGCACGGACGGAGCGTCAACCCGGAGCACCTCACGGCGCGCTTCCACGCCCATCTGGTGCGTGCCACCCGGCGGATGGTGCGCGACGGCGAGGCGTCCCTCACCGAGTTCCGGATGGGGGGCGAGGTGGTCGCGGTCAATATGGCACTGCACTCCGGCCGTCTGACCGGGGGCTACCTCTACGGGGCGCATCCCTCGCTCAGGGACCGGAAGGTGGACATGGCGACCCTGCTGTTGCGCGATGTGGCGGGGCAGGCCGCCGGTGCCGGGCGCGATGTGCTGAGCCTGCTGCGCGGATCGGAGCAGTACAAGAGCCACTGGCAGCCGGTCTCCGTGGTCAATCAGCGGCTGCTGCTGGCCCGTTCCGCTCTGGCTCCGCTGCTGCGGCTGCGCGAGTCGCAGGTGACCGCGCGGGGGCTGGCGGCACGGACCGTGAAGGCGCGCTTCCCCGCCGCCCGGGACTGGCACGGCCGGCTGACGGACCTCACCGCCGTCGGACGGTGACGGGGTCGTCGGGCCGTCGGTGACGGCGCCCGCGGCCGACGCACGTGCGGGCTCTCGGAGCGGGCCCGCCGGCGGGCACTCCGGCAGGCGTACGGAGTGGGCCGGAGATATCACCTATGCGTTGATCCGTTACCGTCTGCCGACTTTCGCGTTGTCAGTGAATGCGGGGCCTCGTGCTCCGCGGCCAACCGCAATACCTACAAGGAGTACTGATGTCGCGTATGACCAAGGTTGCCGCCGTGATGGCGGGCACCGGTGCCCTGATCGCCGGCGGCGCCGGCCTGGCGTCCGCCGACGCCGGTGCGTCGGGCGTCGCCGCCCACTCCCCGGGCGTCGCCTCGGGCAACGTCGTCCAGGTCCCCGTTCACGTGCCGGTCAACCTCTGCGGCAACACGATCAACGTGATCGGGCTGCTCAACCCGGCCTTCGGCAACACCTGCGTGAACGCCTCCGGTGGCCACGAGGACAACGGGGCGTACGGCTACGGCCACTGATCTCCCCGGGCGAAACGGCCGGTCTCCCTTCCGCCGGCGGAAGGGAGACCGGCCGTTCCCCGTGCCCCGCACGGCCGTTGCCGACCCGGGCCTCCGGGCACCGGCCCCGGAGGCGGGCTCTCACACGTAGCGGTAGAAGCGGGTGTGGTCCAGGAGCTGCGAGGGCGCGACATCCCACGGCGGCATCCGGTCGTCCAGGCCGAACACCCGGCTGCGCTGCGCCCCGGGGGACGCCGGCTTCCTGCCCGGCAGGTAGGCGGAGCCGGGATGCGCCTGCTGCCAGCGTGCCCAGAGCAGGTCGATGAAGGCGTGATGCAGCCAGAAGACCGGGTCGTCGGGCGAGGCGGCCCCGGCCATGGGACCGCCGACCCACTGGTGCACCCGGTTGTGGTTCGCCACCGGGCGTGAGTTCCTGATGCCCCAGCCCTCGATCCGGTTCCGGAAGCCCGTCCCGCTGACGCTGTTCCACGGCTCCGCGTCGTAGACCGGGTCGCTCAGCGCCCGGTCCACGTCCTGCTTGCTGGGCAGCGTGATCGGGTTCTCGGGTCTGCCGAGGTTGCGGGAGAGGAAGCGGTCCTCGGTCGTGCCGCCGCTGGTGGGCCAGTTGCCCCGCGCGTACGCGAACGCTCCGGTCGTGACCTGCCGGTCACCGGCCCTGCCGTTGCCGCCGAGGAAGTCCTCGGCCCACAGGGAGGAACTCGGGGTGTTGTCCCGGGTCCAGTCCCAGTACGGCACCGACACCCCGGGATCGACCGCCTGGAGAGCCCGTTCGAATTCCAGCAGGTACCTGCGGTGCCAGGGGAAGAAGGACGGTGTCATGTGCGCGGGCCGGAGCCGGTTCTCGGCGTCGGACACGTAGAACTCCTGGTGCATGACCACGAACTCGTCGTACCGTCCGGAACGCTTGAGCCGCAGGATCGCGTCGACCAGCCGCCTCTTCTCCGTCCTGGTCAGATCGCGCTGGTTCTTTCGGTTGTACACCGGTACTCGTCCTCCTGGATCACATGCTGTGGGTGGAAGGCAGGGGCAGCTGGGCGCGTCCCAGTTCGTCGACCGCGGCGCGGGCCGTCTCGACCAGCGTCGGGAAGGACTCGTAGTGGTTGATGTGGCTCAGATAGGTCCCGTCGGCGCGCCTCATGATGTGCAGCGGTCTGCCGTCGACATGGACCTCGATGTCCTTCAGGGCCACGACGGGATGGCCCGCGTGCACCGGTGCCGCGGGGGTGTCCGCGGGCAGCTCGGCGGTCGATGTCCCCCGGATCTCGCGGCCCCGGTACATCTCGGCGAACCGTTCCGGGCGCGGCCGGTCTGCCGGTTCCGGCCGGGCCCCTGTCATGGTCCCGTCCTGCGACACGCGCTCCGCGCCCGGTGCCGCACCGGCGCCCGACGCGGGGCCGGGCGCCGGATCGCCCTCGACGACCGGCGCGAGCACCGCGGCCGTGCCCGCGACCATGCCCACCGTGAACGCGGCACGCAGAACGATGCGACGGGTCGGGACACGCTGTCGGGCCGGGGGGCCGCTCGGTTCCGTGGTCAAGGCCATGGGATGGCCACCTTCCTCTCATTGGCTCTTCCGGGGTGTCGCGGAAGTCGAAGCCGGCGGCGGGTCGCCGCCGGTGCGGTCGCCGTCCGGACGCCGCGCGCCCGCCGGGCGTTCCGGCAATCGCGTGATGTGCCGGGGCGGGGACCCCTGTCCTCCGCGTCGTTCGCGGACCAGCGGGTCCCGGGCCGGAACATGGCCTGCGAACTCGTGGAGGTGGTGGGCATGAACGTTCCGGCACAGCTGTCCGGGGACCGGGTACCGCGCCTGGAGGAGGTGAACCTCGCCGATCCGCTCTTCTGGCGTCTTCCGCGCCCGGAGCGGCTGCGGGCATTCGCTCTGCTGCGGGAGCTCGACGCGCCGGTGGAGTTCACCCCCCGTCCGGGTGCCTCGCGCACCTTCACCAGCGCCTTCCACGCGCTGGTGAAACACGCCGACGTACGGGCCGCCAGCCGCAATCCGCAGATCTTCGCCAGCGCGCCCGGCGTCACCGCACCGGAGCCGGCGCGCTGGGCGCGCGCGGTGTTCGGCAACTCCATGGTGAACATGGACGGTGCCGAGCACGCGGCCATGCGCCGGATCGTTTCCCGGTCCTTCACCCCGCGCCTGCTCGCGGCAGCCGAGGAGAACATCCACCGGGCCGCCCGGCGGCTGGTGGACGAGGTGACCCGCGAGTCCCCCGGGAACTTCGTGCCGTCGGCCCCCTCCCGGCTGCCGCTGGAGGTCATCTGCGACCTGATGGGCATCCCGGGGCACTGCCGTCCGGGGATCGCCGAGCTGATCGATCACGCCTCGGAGCACGTCGGTGTCGAACGCCGGGGCCGGGCCCGGCTGCGCGTACCGGGCCGCGGTCTGCGTGCCCTGGCCCGCATGCAGCTCGTGATGGCGAGGCTCGCCCGTGAGCGCCGTCGCCGCCCCGAGGACGACCTCGTCTCCGCCCTGGTCCGTGCGGACATCGACGGCCAGGCGCTGTCCTCGCGGCAGCTGGGGGCCTTCTTCTCGCTGCTGCTCGTGGCCGGTGTGGAGACCACCCGTAACGCCATCGCCCATGGACTGTCCCTGCTGACCCTTCATCCGGACCAACGCGAACTGCTGGAATCCGACTTCGACCGGCACATCGACGCCGCCGTGGACGAAATTGTCAGGCATTCGACACCGATCATCCAGTTCCGCCGGACCGTCACGACGGAATACACCCTGGGTGGACGCACATTCCTCCCCGGCGACAAGGTCGCCCTCGTCTACGCGTCGGCCAACCGCGACGGAACCGTATTCACCGACCCCGACTCCTTCGACATCACCCGTTCTCCCAATCCCCATCTCGGCTACGGCGGAGGCGGCCCTCATCACTGTCTCGGCGCACACCTGGCACGGCTGGAGATGAAAGCTCTGCTGCGAGAACTGCTCACCAGGAAGCACGTCTTCCGGCAGGTCGGGGAAACGGAGCTCGTCGATTCGAATTTCGACAACCGGGTACGTTCCCTGCCCTTCACCCTTCAATAGCCAAATCCGCCGGCGAAACCCTTCCGCCAGGGATTCACTTGAATGGACCGGCCGAAACGCCAGAAAACATCAATGGCACCTTCGCACCCTGTGGTAACCGATGATGAATCTCCCTGTGACGGCCGACCGGCCGGAGTTCCACCGGAGCCAGGAGGAGCGGTCATGCCCGCAAAGCGCCGTCTCATCAGTGCGTGTGTCGCGGCCATGGTGCTCAGCGTCCTGGCTGGCGGCGGCATCGCCGGGCAGAGGCCGTCCGGTCCCGACACGGTCGACGGCGCCGCCCCGGGCCCGGCGGGCTCCGCGGCCACCGCGCACGGCGCGTATCTGGACTACGGACCGGCCGGGGTACGGAGAATGGCGGGCCTGTCGCGCTGGCTCGGCGGAACGGAGCTGCGCGCGGGACACAGCTACCTGCCGGGCGATCTCTGGGTGAACATCGAGGGCCGTCCGGATTTCCTGCGTTCCTGGGCGGCCTGGCGGCAGGCGGAGGACGACCGGATGTTCGTACTCAACACACCCATGCTGGAGCGGAACGAGGATCATGTTCCGGATTCCGAGGTCCGCACCATGCTGCGCGCGGGGGCCGCCGGGGACTACGACGGGCATTTCCGGAAGCTGGCGGAGCGGCTGGTCTCCCTGGGCATCCCGGACACCGTGATCGTGCTCGGCTGGGAAATGAACGGCACCACCTACACACATCGCTGCGCTCCCGACCCCACGGCGTGGAAGACGTACTGGAGGAGCATCGTCACCGCCATGCGCGGCGTACCGGGCCAGCGGTTCCGCTTCGATTTCGCGCCGAGCAGAGGACAGGACGCGATTCCCTGGACCGACTGCTATCCCGGCGACGACGTGGTGGACATCATCGGCATGGACTCCTACGACCAGCCCCCCGGCGAGTCGTTCGACGAGCAGGTCGATACCCCCTACGGGCTGCGGAAGCACGTCGACTTCGCCGCGGAGCACAACAAGCCCATCTCCTATCCGGAGTGGGGGCTCTTCCGCAACGGCGACAATCCCGAATACATCCGCCGCATGCTCGCCTGGATCGATGAGCACGACCCGGTGTACCAGACCGTCACGGACTACTGCCCGCACGGCGTGTGGCAGTGCGCGGACAACCCCGAGTCGACGCGGATGTACCGCTCCACGCTCGCCGCGATCTCCGGGCCGCCGACCCCGGGTGCTCCCGCTCCCACGACCACCCCTGACCCCGTTCGGCCCACACCTGGCGTGCCCGTCCCGGATCCCGGGCGCAGATGGTGCATCGCCCTTCCCCTCGGCGACTGGTTCGGCCACTGGCTCGGGGAACGCAGGATCTGCGTGCGCTACTGACCGGCCCGGGAAGCGGGCCCGAATCCGCCGGCCGCGGGCCGCCCCCTCGGCCACGCTCGTGCACATTCCCGGGTGAAGCGGGACCATGGAAGCCTAGAAACGGTGGTGAGGTGCATGGCAGCCGCCAGTGAGGAGCCCGGGGCGGGCTCCGGCGCCGCGCCCGCCACGGGGCCGCAGGCGCCCTTCGCGGCGTCCAACGACGCGACGGCCGTGCTGTCCGGGGACGGGACGGTCATCGGCTGGACCCGGGGGGCCGAAGACCTGCTCGGGTACCCGGCGGACGAGATGACCGGACGGTCGGCGGCCGTACTGCCGGCGGTTCCCCCCGACCCGATCCGCACGGCCGCGATCGCCGAGCGGTGCCGTGCGGGGACGGGCTGGAGCGGGCTGATTCCCCTGCGCCGCCGTGACGGCCGCCGTGTCGAGGTGGAACTGCGGGTGTCCGCGTCGTTCCTCATCGGGGGGCGCGAGAGCTTTCTCGTCTCCGGGCGGGAACGCAAGCCGCAGTGGACGATGCGCCAGTCCGTGCTGGAGGGGTTCCTGACGCGCTCGCCGGTCGGCATGGCGGTGATGGACACCGATCTGCGCTACATCTGGCTGAACGACACCCTGGAGCGGCTGGGCGGGGTCCCCCGTGACGAGCGTCTGGGCCACCGTATGAGCGATGTGCTGCCGGGACTGAGGGCGGAGCGCATCGAGGAGGTGATGCGCGGGGTCGTGGAGACCGGTGTACCGGTCAACGACTACGAGTACCGGGGGTGGAGCTGGGCCGATCCGCATCGTCCGCACGCCTACTCGGCCTCGTTCTTCCCCCTGGTCGACGGGGACGGGACCGTCATCGGCGTCTCCTACCTCGTTCTCGATGTCACCGACCGGTGGAACGCCCGGCGGCTGCTGTCCCTCGTCAACGAGGGCGGGGCCCGTATCGGCAGCACCCTGGACGTCATGCGCACCGCTCAGGAACTCGCCGACTTCGCGGTGCCGCGCTTCGCCGACCTGGTCTTCGTCGACCTTCTGGAGCCGGTCGTCAGCACCGGGGACCCCGGGGCGTGGCGGTCCGGCGCACCGGGGCCGGAGGCCGGTCCCCTGCTGCGGCGGGCCGGAATGCGTTCGGTGCGGGAAGGCTGCCCGGAGGCCGTCGCGCGGATCGGGGAGCGGGTGGACTTCGCCGCCGCGCCGCACGACCTGAGCTTCCTGGCCGACGGCGAGCCGGTACTCATCCCGGTGATCGCCCCGGACAGCCGTCTGTGGGACGTGGGCAGGCCCACGAGGGCGGCGAAGGTCCGCGAGTTCGGGCTGCACTCCCTCATCTGTGTACCGATGCGCGCGCGGGACACCGTACTGGGCCTCACGACCTTCCTGCGGTCCCGGAACCAGGTCTCCTTCGAGGAGGAGGACGTGGCGCCGGCCCGGGAGCTGGTGGCGCGGGCGGCGGTCTCCCTGGACAACGCCCGCCGCTACACCCGGGAGCACACCGCGGCGCTCACCCTTCAGCACAGTCTGCTCCCGCACACCCTCCGCGGCGGAACGGCGCTGGAGGTGGCCTCCTCGTATCTGCCTGCGGACGCGAAGGACGGGGTCGGGGGCGACTGGTTCGATGTGATCCCGCTTTCCGGCGCCCGGGTCGGACTCGTCATCGGCGATGTCGTGGGCCACGGCATCGGCGCCGCCGCGACCATGGGACGGCTGCGCACGGCCGTGCAGACCCTGGCCGACATGGACCTGGCTCCCGACGAACTGCTGGCCCGGCTCGACGATCTGGTCCTCACGCTGAGCCAGGAGGAGTCCGCCGGCCCGGAGGCGGCCCCCGCCAGTACGACGGTGCTGGGCGCCACCTGTCTCTACGCCGTCTACGACCCCGTGACGCGGCGCTGCACCATGGCCCGCGCCGGCCATCCGCCCCCGGTGATCGTCACCCCGGACGGGGAGGTCAGCTTTCCCGAACTGCCCGCCGGTCCCCCGCTGGGACTGGGCGGGCTGCCGTTCGAAGCGATGGAGATGGAGCTGCCCGAGGGCAGTCTGCTCGGCCTGTACACCGACGGTCTGATCGCGGGAACCGACCAGGATGTCGAACTCGGCATGTCCCGGCTCGGCCGCGCCGTGGCACGGCGGGACCTGCCCCTGGACACCCTGTGCTCCACCACCGTCGAGCAACTGCTGCCCGTGCCGCAGCCCGACGACATCGCGCTGCTGCTCGCACGCACCCATGCCCTGAGCAGCGACCAGGTCGTCTCCTGGGACGTGCCCAGCGAACCGTCTGCCGTGGCCGGCACGCGCGCGCGAGCGGCCCGGCAGCTGGAGGCATGGGGGCTGGGCGAGCTGGCGATGACGACCGAACTGATCGTCAGCGAGCTGGTCACCAACGCCATCCGGTACACCTCCGGGCCCGTACGGCTGCGGCTGCTGCGCCAGTCCGTCCTGATCTGCGAGGTCTCCGACTCCGGCAGCACCTCACCCCGTCTCCGGCACGCCCGCACGACGGACGAGGGGGGACGCGGTCTGTTCCTCGTCGCCCAGCTCTCCCGGCGGTGGGGCACCCGCTACGCCGCTCACGGCAAGATCATCTGGGCCGAGCAGGGCCTTCCGGAGGACTGAGGGCCGTCCACCGCGAGAGCGCCCCCGCGGCCGTCCGGGCGGAGGCCCTACCCCGTGATCCGTCCGGCGGCCCCGATCCGGACGGCCGCGGGCAGTCCGAGCAGCAGGACGACGGCCGCGGCCACGGCGTACGCGAGGTGGTGCCCCGACAGCGAGGGGGTCCCGGATCCGGCGCTCGCGGCCACCGCGGCCAGGACCGCCGGGCCCAGCGCGCTGCCGATCTGGAGGGCGGTGACCGTGACCGCCGACGCGGTGCCGTGGGCCGCCTCCCCGACTCCGCCCAGACCGGTGACGGTGATCGCGGGGAAGGACAGTCCCTGTCCGGCCCCGGTGATGACGAGTCCGGCGAAGACCGGCCACCAGTACGAGGAATGGGCACTGGTCAGGTACCAGAGCAGCACCCCGCCCGCGGTGGCCGTCAGGCCCACGGCCAGTACGGGACGTGCGCCGAACCGCGGGATCAGCCGGCCGGACAGCAGCGCCGCGCCGGTCACGGCGAGGCTCACCGGCAGCACCGCGAGCCCGGACTCGGCGGCCGTCATCCCCTGCACCCGCTGGAGGTGGAGGGGCAGCAGGAACAGCGAACCGCTCACACAGAAGTAGAAGGCCGCCCCCACGAACGCGGCGGTGCGGACACCCTTCATCCGCAGCAGCGCCCGGTCCAGGAGCACCTCGTCGGCGCAGCGGGTGCGGCCTCGCCGCCACCACACGGCCCCGGCCGCCGCGGCGGCACCGAGGACGAGGAGGAACAGCCCGTCCCCCGGCCGCGTCGCCAGGTCCGCGCCCAGCACGAGCAGGACGATCGCCGCGACGAGGGCGCCGCCGCCGACCGGGTCCAGGCGGCGCGCCCGTTGCGCCGTGCCGGCCGGCAGGCACCGCACGGCTGCCGCCGCGGTGATCACGGCGGCGGCCGCCTGCAGGACGAACACCCAGCGCCAGCCCAGTACGTCGGTGATCACCCCGCCCAGGACGAGCCCGGCCCCGTAGCAGCCGGCCTGCGCGGACGCGTAGACGCCGAGCGCCCTGGACCGGGCGGCGCCCGCCGGGTACAGCTCGGTGACCAGGGCGGTGGCCGCGGGCATGGTGACCGCCGCGCCCGCGCCCTGCATCACGCGGCCGACGGCGACCGGCCAGAAGGCCGGGGCGAGGAGGGCAAGCACGGCTCCGGCGGCCAGCGTCAGCAGCCCCGCGGCCAGCACCCGGCGCCGCCGGAACCGGTCGGCCATGGCACCGCCGCAGAGCAGCAGTCCGGCGAGCGCGAGCGCGTAGCCGGTCACCGCCCAGGACAGGTCCTGCGCCGAGGTGCCGAATTCGGCGCCCAGGGACGGCAGGGCGCTGTTGAGGACGGCGACGCTCCCGGCATCGAGCCCGGCGGCGGCGCTGAGGACGAGCAGGGGCAGGTACCGCGGGGCCGCCGTAGGGCGGTCGAGTACGGGGGCGGTGGGCATATGCGGACTCCGGGAGGCACGGACGATGCTGACAGCGCACAGTCTTCGCAGGCCGGAAGGGGTGGACCAGACACCTGCCGGGAGTAGCCCCGGCAGGGCCACCCTCGGGGCCGCAGCTGTCGTACCGAAGGGGGACAATGGGGCGGTATGGCTCTCGTTCCCCCGGCCCCGGGCTCCCCGGACCCTGCGCCGGCACCCCGTCCGACGACCCCGGCCGCGGCTCCCGCCATGGGACCCGCCCCGGCGGCGTCCGCTTCCGGCGCCCCCTCCCCGCTGCCCGCGCTGGCGCACTTCCTCCGCTCGCGCCGGGCCCGGCTGACGCCGGAGAGCGTGGGCCTGCCGCGTGCCGGGGCGCGCCGGCTGCCCGGTCTTCGCCGGGCCGAGGTCGCGGTGCTGGCCGGGATCAGCCCCGAGTACTACACCCGGCTGGAACAGGGGCGCCAGCGTCATCCCTCGGCGGAGGTCCTGGACGCGCTGGCCTCGGCACTGCGCCTGGACGCCGACGCCCGGCGCCATCTGCACCGTCTCACCGTCCGCGCGGCGCGGCGTACGGGACCGGCGCACGGCCCGGCCGGGGACAGCTCTCCCGTCCCCGGGGCGACGCTGCGCCTGCTGCGGGCGACCACGGTGTGGCCCGCCTATGTGATCAGCCCCGTACGCGACGTGCTGGCCTGGAACGACGCGGCGGTCCGGCTGATCACCGACTTCGCCGCGCTGCCCGTCGCGCACCGGAATCTCGCCTGGTTCGCCTACGGCGACCCGCGCGCCCGGGAGCTCTTCGTGGACTGGGACGCCGTGGCCCGGGGCAACGCGCACCGGCTGCGCGATGCGCTGGCGGCGGATCCCCATGATGCGCGGGGCCGGCACCTGGTGGCCGAACTCACCGCGCACAGCCCGGAGTTCGCCGCCGCCTGGGAGGACCACGACGTACGCGGACCGGGCACCGGCCACAAGGACCTCGACCATCCGTCGGCGGGCCGGCTGCGTCTGGACTACACGGTGTACGTGATCCCCGGTGCGCGGGCCCTCGAACTGGTCGTCATGACGGCCCCGGAGGGTTCGCCCTCGCACCGGGCGCTGGAGCGGAGCGCGAACACCGGACCGGGCCGGGCGGGCTCGCCCGGTCCGGAGCCGCCCGGGGTCACTCCGGCCGGCCGTCCGCGTCCCGCCCGTCCTGCACCTTGATCCGGTACAGCCACAGCAGGACGGCCGCCACCAGGACGGCGAGCGCCACCCCCAGCTCCGTGTAGCCGCCGTATCCGGTGATGGAGAAGCCGGTCGCGCCCACCACCAGCACCACGGCGAGGAATGCGGCGAGCGCCCAGGCCAGGGGGACGAAGAAGCGCGGCAGGCGGATGGGACGTACCGCGTCGGGGCGGTCCTTGCGCAGCAGCGCGAACCCGGAGACCGCCAGCACATGGGTGAGGATGTAGCCCAGATTGCCGGTGACGATGATGGCCAGCGGGGTCTGGAGCACCGTCAGCACGAAGACGTTGAGGACCAGGGCCACCAGCAGCGCTCTGGCCGGTACGCCGCGCCGGTTCAGCACGCCCACCTGTTTGACCGTGAGCCCGGACCTGCCCATCTCGTACAGGACCCGGGAGCCGTCGGCGAGCCCGGTGATCATGATGAGCAGCAGGGAGGCGATGAGGAAGACCACCATGAGGTCGGAGGCGCCGCCCACCAGCTCCTGGAAGGCGCCGATGTAGAAGGTGGTGGGCTCCTCGGCGATGGTCTTCTCACCCACGTATCCCGACAGGGTCAGCGGGAGCAGGACGAAGACGCCGAGCGAGAACAGCACGCCGGCCCGCAGCGCCCGGGTGGTGTCGCGCACGGTGTCCTTGTACTCGGGGGCGAAGGTCGCGCACACCTCCACGCCGAACGAGGTCCAGGCCATCACGTAGAGCCAGACCAGCGCCTCGCGCAGGCCCGCCGCGCCGTGCAGGTTCCAGTGCAGGCCCTCGGCGCTCCAGTCGCCGGAGAACAGCGGCAGGACGATGAAGACGGCGAGCGGGATGAGCAGGGCGCCGCCGGTGACGTAGACGACCCACATGGCGACGTGCAGGCCGATCATCGCCGCGCCGAACAGCAGGAGCATCACCGTCAGGCCCACGGCGATGGGGAAGTCGACCTTGAGCGGTCCGAACTCGACGCTCCAGTCCTGGCCGGGGAACCACTGGGCCCGGACGAAGGAGCCGATGAGCCCGGAGTAGACGGCCAGCGCCGTGGTCCAGGGGAACCAGTAGCCGATGCTGGCGATGGGCCCCACCACGGGGGCCCGCTTCTTCCAGCCCTCCGTCGCGTAGTGGGCTATCCCGCCGGAGGACTCGGGGAACATCGCGGCCAGTTCGGTGTAGATCCAGTTGGTCGCGGTGGCGAGCGCCATCGAGACGGCCCACAGGGCGATCGCGCCCCAGGCGCCGAGGCCGCCGATGGAGGCGCCGAGCGAGGCGATGAGCGCGGCCGGCATCGTCAGCGACATCGCGAAGCCGTCGAACCAGCTCATCTTCCGGGGCAGTGCGGGGGCCGGTCCGTCCGTCCCCGGCTGTGCGGGTGGTGGGGAGGCGAGTGGCGGCGGGTTCTTCGGCTGGGCTGACATGGCGATCCCCTCGGGGTGGACGCAGACAGAAGTAGCGATGAGGCCTGGTTATAGGTCAAGCGAAAATCACCTGTCAATACTCACGAACAAGCAATGTTCGGCTACTAGATTTGCTGAATCAGCAGTCTTGACAGTTTCTGTTTGCTCAGAGAGTCTCCAGACATCGCTTCGCACCGGACCCTGGGCCGAGCGGCCCCCGGGCCCGTATCCCCTCGGCCCGCCCCCGGGCCCGCACAGGACTGAGAGGCCATCGCATGAGCACCCCGACCGCCGCCCGGCACCAGCTCTTCATCAACGGCGCCTACACCGACGGCTCCTCCGCCACCGACCACGAGGTCATCAGCCCCGCCACGGGCGAACGCGTCGGCACCTTCCCGCTGCCCGCCGCCGCCGACGTCGACGCCGCGGTGCGCGCCGCCAACCGGGCGCAGCCCGCGTGGGCCGCGACCAACGTGTGGAAGCGCGCGGAGCTCTGTCACCGCATCGGCGACGAGCTGAGCAGCCGGGTCGACGAACTCGCCCGCCTCCAGTCGCTGGAGCAGGGAAAGCCGCTCGCCGAGTCCGTCTCCGACATCGAGGAGGCGGCGAAGCTCTTCCATCTGCACGCCGAGGACGCCGTACGGCTGCACGGCGAGACGCTGCCGTCCACCGACAGCACCAAGCGGATGTTCACGTTCCATCGCCCGGTCGGTGTCTGGGGCATCATCACGCCGTGGAACTTCCCGCTGCTGATGCTCGCGGAGTTCGTCGCCCCCGGGCTCGCCACCGGCAACGCCCATGTCGTCAAGCCGCCGGCCAACACCCCGCTCACCGTCCTGCGGGCGATGGAGGCGTTCGTCGCCGCCGGGCTGCCCGACGGCCTCGTCAACATCGTCCCGGGCGAGGGGGAGACCGGCGACGCGCTGGTCCGTCACGAGGGCATCCACGCGATCGGCTTCATCGGCTCCACCGAGACCGGCGCGAAGATCCAGGCCGCCGCCGGACTCAAGCGCTCCATCATGGAGTGCTCGGGCAACGGTCCCCTCGTCGTACTGGCCGACGCCGATGTCGAGGCCGCCGCGAAGGCCGCCGTGGACGGCGCCTACCCGTGCGCCGGACAGGTCTGCTGCGCCACCGAACGCGTCATCGTGCACACCGACATCCACGACGCCTTCGTCGAGGCCGTGCTGCGTGAGGCCCGGCGCATCACGCTGGGCGACCCGTTCGACCCGAAGACCGTGCTCGGACCGCTCAACAACGAGGGCGTAGCGGCCAAGATGGACCGTCACATGGCCGACGCCCGCGAGCGCGGCGCGCGTGTCCTGCTCGGCGGCAGGCGCGCCCCGGGCCACCCCACCGATCTGTACTACGAGTTCACCGTCGTGGACGGAGTGCCGGAGGACAGCCTGCTCTCCCGCGAGGAGTCCTTCGGACCGGTCGTCCCGATCATCACCGGCCAGGACGAGGACGACCTGCTGCGCATCGCCAACGACGACCGGCTGGGGCTCCAGGGTGCCGTCTTCACCCGCAGCATGACCTCCGCCTTCCGCTTCATCGAGGAGATGGAGGTCGGCCAGGTCATCGTGAACGAGAGCAACAACTGGTGGGACATCAACATGCCCTTCGGCGGCGCCGGCAGCCGCTCCACCGGCTGGGGCCGCATCGGCGGCAAGTGGACGCTCATGGACATGACCGACACCCGTACCGGCGTCATCAGTCTCTGACCGGCCGGCGGCGCCCGCCGTCCGGTCCGTCCGGACACCTCGGCGCCGCCTCCGCCGCATCCGCCGTACGCGCCGCACATCGCGCGGCACGTCTTCGCCGTCCAGCCCGCGCGGGCCGGCCCCACTCTGTTGGGGGGCCGGCCCGCGCCGCCCCCCCCCCCCCGGCCTGGTGGTTACCGCCCCCAGACCACCGCCCACCCCCCCCCCGAGCGGCAGCCGCGACCCCCCCCCACCCCGGGGGGCGCCACCCACGGCGCCC